>JAFDFO010000318.1 GCA_019309815.1 Deltaproteobacteria bacterium | reverse complement strand
ACGACCCAGCAAGGGGTTGGGGAGTCGAGCCCGATGGGGAAGACCTCTGATTCGGGAGATATTATGATAAGCTGGCTGAACTGAACCTCACCTTCGACCACGGATTCTGCATTCTGTTTGGCTATTAAGGGCGGTGCTTCCTCTTTGGCCCACAAACGATCGCCATCCTCTGGCAAGTCACTGCGCCACTGGACCCTTTCATCTAATAGTTCCTCAGTATTTCGGTCAAACTGGTAAATAACAAAATCGTTCTCAACCATGGCACCATTTATCGTTCTCTGGTGAAAATAGACTATTTTGTCACCGATCTCAGATCTTTTGAATTTCCTGTCACTTTTTTCATATTTGCTGAGCAGATTGTCACTCGATGCAGATACCTCAATGCCATCAGCGGCCGTTGATACTCCAATCCAAATAGTCAGAATGGCAAAAACTATTACAATATTAGCCAAGCATCTTCTTCTTTTCATCGTCTCATTAGCCACCCTTCTAAACCACAAAACCCCATCTCTCTCTACGAGAAACGGGGTATTGAGTTTAGTCTATGGCATTTCCTTGGTTAGGGTCAAAGTGGTATTTGTGAAATATCTGGAAAACCTATACCAAGAGCGCAGGTCAGAAGGAACCAGATACAGCTGCCAGAGGCCGATTGAAGTCGCATGGACCTGCCTTGCAAATTTCTTGTTGTTTTATCCTGAAAACGGAGCCTTAGTCAATAGGAAAATAGTATGATTTTTCTATACTTTATGCCTGCCAATGGGTAAGAAAATAGTACTAGACATGAACCCTGTTTTCGGACAAAGTGCGGACGTTGGATCAGGCGTCGCATATGGACGAAAGATAAAACGTAAGGTTTGCCCTTTTGTTCTTTAGGCCCGTTTCTGCTCTGATACTCAACCTGTTCGACGCAATCGTTCTGATAGATCACAAAATGCCCTATTTGGATTTTTTCGACAGTCTCAGCAGTAACCCCTAATTTGGGGCCGTGTACTTGCAACACACTATCTTGCCGCTCGGGCTAAGGACAAAAAGGCAGGGCCATTTCTGACCCTGCCGCCTTTCTGCCAACTGAACGTGAATTCGACTTAGTACTAAACCCGCCCACTGGTGTGACTTTGGATCAAATCCTGGAGCCCGGACATCTGGGTGGGCGTCAGGTTCCCGAATTGGACGGTGCACTTTCTTGTGCTTGTAGATTCGGAAAGGCTTTGGGGAATCTTCGTGTCAGAAACCGTTCTGAAGGGTACGTAACTCAGATAGAAATCGCGATCGGTGAGGAATATGTCAAGAGATAATCCGTCCGGCTGTTTCTTTCGGGCCTTGTAGCAAAACGTAAGCCCGTCCATGGTGATGTCTATGAGTGGGCCTACTCTGCCAAAGTGGGGGCCGACCCCAACATAGGCGCTCCCCGTCCGGGGTTTCCTCTGTTTCTGGTTCTTAACACCTTGCGTCTTCCTGGCCATGAGGACACCTCCTCTACCAAGGTTTACAATATATCCTTCCTTGCAGAGAAGCCGTCAATAGTCAACACCATATTATTTGGGATAAAATACGGATCCAAAATACGTATTCCTACATGGACAACAGGTAGGATCTGAGGTTCGTCTGGTTGTTCTTCAGGCCCATTTTGGTCCTGATGCTCAGTCTGTGAGACTCGATCGTTCTGATAGATGAATTCAATAACTCAGCGATCTCCTTGGTGGTTTTTCCATCTTTGACAAGATGTGCCGTTCTGATTTCTGTGGGTGTGAGACAAGTATACTTTGAGCACAACTTGTGCGCAAAGGGCGAAACGATGTCGTTCAGATTAGATTCGAGCATACGGAGACACGTCTTTTGCTTGTCATCCAGGCGATTATTCTTGAGCTTTTTTACGTAGGGCACAATCAATTCCTTGAAGTTCACGACTACTTTTTCTTCAAGCTCTGTTTTGTCCTTCTCTCGTTGTTTGAGCAATACACTCAGTGCGCTATTCATTTCTTCCAGCTCATTGGTTTTTGCTTCCAAGGCAGCTTCTTTCACTCCAAGCGTTTCCTCCACGCGTTTGTACCGCACGGTTTCCGCTTCTAACTCCCTTACCCGTTGTTGCAGGTCTTCATACCCTTGCTTTTCATTCATTTCACGTTCCTCCTTAACCTAGGGAATGGAATAAGTAATTGGGCACCGCACACATCCGTGACAAAAGACACAGAGTTATGTACGTGCCTTTCTCGTATGAGCAAGTGGTGTGCCATACTTGGATGCTGCGTAACGCTCTGGAATTATTACTGTCTGTGCCCATTGGAAGGAACTGCCGAGACACGGCAATCTACAACATAGGTTGTTGAATTTTGGCGTGAGACCTGTGAGACTCAGTACAAATGAGGGCCCACAGCTCTCACAACAGAAGTTGTATCTACAACCAAAGTTGTAGGGGGTTGAATGGGGATACATGCCGGAAGAGCAAACAGAGGTGTGGCTGAGATTGTTGCGGTGATTCTTGTCCTTAGCTATCCTGCTTGTTTTGCTTCAGGCGCTTGCTCAAAGCCTGTTGGGAGATGCCCAACAT
>JAFDFO010000317.1 GCA_019309815.1 Deltaproteobacteria bacterium | reverse complement strand
CGTCGGACCCGAGAAAAGTAGGGTTTCGCCCGAAACCAGGAAGTTCGGTGGCTGCACAAGCGGGGGCACCTATTTTTGTTTTCGCCGCGGCCTGGCGAACGGGAAGTACGCTCCTGCAAAGGATACTAAACGCAGCACCTGGTATCCTGATCTGGGGTGAAAACAAGGCGCTCAGAGAAATTCTTCAAGCCTACCGTATCGGACATCACAATTTCTCATCGCGTGATCGTGTTGCCTACCAGAGTCTTAACACTGAACTCCACCTGGCATGGACAGCAAACTTATCTCCTGAACCTGAACGACTGGAAGAAGCTTTGCGCCGGCTCTTCTCCCACCTTTACGCCGAACCATCAATGTCTCGAGGCCGACCCCGTTGGGGTATCAAGGAGATTCGTCCTAACGCTGTGGAGATCTCACGCTTTCTGCTTGAGCTTTATCCGGAAGCTCGTTTCGTCTATCTGGTTCGTGACCCTTACGATACGCTAGTCTCGTCTCTTGGGATGCCCTTCGTGCAGCGAATGGAAAAGCCGGAAGCAAATGTCCTCAAGACATGGACTGACAACACACGCTCCTTTCTTTCCCCCCAAGAGATGGAAGGCATCCCCTGTCGACTGGTGAAGTACGAAGACCTCATCAAGCAGACGCGCTCCCATCATCCCCTTCTTGAAGATCTGATGGAATTCCTCAATCTGCCGGTGGTGGAAGCCATGTTCGGGGCTCTCAGCGCAAAACTGACAGGCTCTGGACCGGATAAGAGAAACGAACAACTCACCGGAAAGCAATGTGACCTGGTAACAGAGACAACTCGTTCTCTCCGCGAGCACTTGGGCTACCCTGATCGCTCAATAGTCTCACCAACGGGTGTGAGTGAGGAACGGTCTTCGGCCGAGTCCAAGAGGCGCGTTGAACGCCGCCACAGTGGAGTTAGTCTCAAGAAGCCATTGTCATAGACATGAGACTAAGGAAACAGGAACAGATGTGGGAGAGGTATAGATACTGGGGATCATCAATGAGAACTATACCCGGGGAAAAATCTGAGTTGGACTCAAGAAGCAGGGTGTCTCAGCGTCTCCTCGAAATCCTCAATTATGTTCGGTTCATACCGTCATCGCGTTGCTACAATCTCACAATCAGTCACGAACGGAAGTTTGTCTGGTTCCGAGTAGCAAAGGTAGGCACTCGAACCATATTTGATCATATGAAAGAGAGTGGTGTGCGTTTAGACTTAGAACATCCGTATAGAGTGTATTATCCACCGAAGCTGTATGAGGACTATTTCAAATTCGCCTTCGTGCGGAACCCGTGGGACCGGCTTGTCTCTTGTTGGCACAACAAAGTGCTTAGGATTAATCATTTCAAGTTTGACGATGTTGAGCTGGCAAGAATGAGGAAATTCGAGCATTTTGTCGACTATGTTTCACGTCTGGACATTGAAAACTGTAACAATCACTTGCGGCTACAATGCACATTGATTGATTTGGACCACGTTGACTATCTGGGCCGATTTGAGACATTTTCCGACGATCTGCGTTTCGTATTTCAACAGTTGGACATGCCATCTGCGAGGCTGCCTCATAAGAACAAATCATCCCGCCAAAAAGACTATAGAGAATATTACAGCGATGGATTGCGTGAAAGGGTCTATCAAATTTATCGAAAAGACATGCAGATTTTCGGATACCAGTACGAATGAACCACAATCAGCAGGATAGAATCTGAAGGGCTGGCGGGGTCAGTGTTATCAGCAATCAATCCTCTCTTTATCGTTTCAATACTTCTTGGCTGCAATAATGGCGCAGTCTTCTTGCATGGTGTCGTATAAGGAAGGGGGAGCGACTATTGGGGGCCAGTGAATTGAAGTGGTCAGAATACGCCGAGGAACCTAAGTGGCAAATGAACCGACAGTAACCGCAATGATGATTACCGGTTTACCGGGCCGTGTTGATCTTGCCAAGAATGCTGTGAAGAGCTTCCTGAGTCAAACGTGGCGCTGTAAAGAGCTGCTCATCATCAATCATAGTCTAGGAATGGCTCATGAGTACCGTATTATGGATACGAATGCCTTCCATCACCGACCTGGTGAGAGCTCCCGCGTTTCTTCTGTGAGAGAGCTGATGGTCAAGCGACCAGAGACCTTGGGTGACCTGAGAAACATGGCCCTTGATGCGGCTGCAGGTAACTGGATCGCGCCGTGGGATGACGACGACTGGTCTCATCCGGAACGGATCAAGGCCATGATGAACAAGCGTATTGATGGGCACGCCGTAACTGTGACTACACACGTCCGATACAGCATTCCCAGAAACACTGCGTATGTCTACCACAATCCCGAGGGCTGTGCCAATATCCTCCTGTATCCAAAAGAGAATGCCCGGTATGCATCCATGGAGAAAGGGTCGGATGGAAAGCTTTACCTCGACCATTTTGCCGAAAGGACTGTCATTTGGAAGAACCGCCAGGAGTTCCCTCACATCTTTTTACGCTTTTTTCACGGCGGAAACATCTGGGACGATTTGCACATCATGCGTGAGTACGCGAGCGAGAAGTGGCACAACGAATG
>JAFDFO010000316.1 GCA_019309815.1 Deltaproteobacteria bacterium | reverse complement strand
CTTCTTCATAAGTTACCACCCGGATAATTCCGATTGTTGCTCCGCTGTCATCAGTGGTACCTTCATCGCTAACGGAAATGACGTTTGTGATGTTATTCTCCTTGATGAACTGATTGACCCGCCCGTCCAGATCCTCCAGCTCCTGTCTGGTCTGAAATATCTTCAAGGGTGAAGTAAATGTTTTGACCTTTGTCATGAAAACCCCCTTTCTTCTAATGTTCCTTCAAACAGGCAAAGTTACTCTCTATCTAAGATCTCACGTATTTCCAAAGACAGCGTTTTCATATCAAAGGGCTTTTGAATGAATCCATTACAACCCCGTTCCAATATTTCGTTGGCCTGGCCGTCTATGCTGTAGCCGCTTGAAAGAAGGGCTTTGACTTGCGGGTTTGCCTCTTTGATTCTGTCATAAGCCTCGCCTCCACCCATTTCCGGCATGATCATGTCGAGAATGACCAGATCAATCTCGTCCTTGTGTTCTTCATATGTCTCCACAGCTTCTTTCCCACTTGCGGCCAGCATGACCTCGTAGCCCATCTCTTTAAGCCACTGCTTGCCAACCTCTAATATCCCTTCTTCATCATCGGCAAAAAGAATCGTCTCCGTGCCCCGGAGGACCTCGTCAGACAGCTCCTTTTCTGTTACTGGAATCTCTTTTTCTGAAGCCGGCAGGTAAGTGCTGAACGTGGTCCCTTTACCCTTTTCACTGTACACATTGATGATTCCGCCATGATTCCTTATGATCCCATACGCAGACGAAAGCCCTAGGCCTGTCCCACGGCCGATCTCCTTGGTGGTGAAAAACGGGTCAAACACCCTTTGCTGCGTCTCCTTATCCATGCCTACGCCAGTGTCGGTAACGGATATCTTCACGTAATTGCCAGGCCCTACTCCAAAGGGCATGGCATAGCTATCATCCAGGGCCACGTTCTTGGTTTCAACATATAGATCTCCTCCATCCGGCATGGCCTGCCAGGCATTAACATAGAGGTTTAACAGCACCTGCTCGATCTGCGCTTGATCCACCTCAACCGGCCAAATGTCTTTCTGGTGTTTTGTATGAACCTTGACCTCCTTTTTGGTCCGGCCAAACATCTCACTACTCTTCTCGACTATCTCATTAAGGTCAGACGGCTTAACCTCGTATTTTCCGCCCCTGGCAAAACCCAACAGCTGTCTGGTAAGCTCTGCCCCTCTTTGGACCATATCTTCGATCGCCTTGAGATGTCCAAAATGTGGATGGTCCGGGTCTGTATGCAACGACACCAGAGACGTGTTGCCCTGGATTCCCATAAGCACATTATTAAAGTCATGGGCGATGCCCCCAGCCAGTGTCCCTATGGCCTCCATCCTTTGAGCATGTTGTAGTTGGGCCTCAAGGCGTTTCGGTTCGGTAATGTCCTTGAGGCTGTGCGTATAACCGGTTAGTTCCCCAGCACGATTCAGTATAGGAGAAGTAGAGCATATGAAAGTCCCGCCCAGCCTGGGTTCAGTCAATTCCGTGGTATGGGGTCCCAATGTCTTCATCGTGCGCACCAGTGGGCACCCCCTCGTTGGGTGGTTTTGCCCGTGCACCGCTTCATAACACTGCTTGCCGACCAGACTTTCTTTGTTCGTGCCCAAACCTTCGGCCGCTGCCCTGTTCACGCGAATGATCTGGTGCTTGTCGTCCAAAAGCATTACCATGTCGGTGATGGCGTCAAATGTGTTCTCCCAGTCTTCTTTGGCTTCCACCACGGCTTCCACAGCCCTCTTTTCATCGGTGATGTCCGTTGCTACACCTTCTATGCAGCCCTTGTCCGGATAAATGCGAGCAGAATAGCGTACCCATATGACCGCACCGTCATTTCGTGATAGCCGAGCCTCGAAATTGTTGATCTCGCCGGTCTCCTGCATTTCGGCCAACATGCGTTCACGTGTTCCCGGATCAAGATAATGTTCCGCGGTAACAAATTCGGCAAGACACGCTTCGCGGCTCTCATAGGCAAACATCTCGGCAAGTCGTCCGTTGCACTCCAGCATCTTCCCGTCGCTAACCCTTGTCTGAAACATGCCTACCTGGGCGTTGTTAAACAGGCTGCGATATTTGTCCTCACTGTACTGCAAGGCGTTCATGGCCTCCATGCGTTCCAAAAGCCTCTGTTCCTCAATCTGAAAGATGTCCCAGAAGAGACGGGCAGCAACATGGTCCACCAATCGGACACGATCCGGCTTGGATCGGGCTATTTCTTGCGTTACTTCGTCATGACCCGTTAGCTCGATAATCATGTCGAGATCTTTGAGCGCAAACAGATCACTGTAATCCCGCGTCGTATAAATCCCTTTTTCCCGGGCGTATTCATAACCCACGGCCTTTGGATTGGTGCAAGCTATCCCAATAAGGTTCATCTGGAGCTGGCTGAGCTTATCGGCAAATATCATATCCATGATCGCCTTACACCCTGGGCCACCTCCCACAATGGCCACGTTAAGCACCTTGTCCTGTTTCATGATTTCACTCCTTGGATAGCGGAGTTCTCTCAGCCATGCTTCAACTCAATGACATAACCTGACTTTCGCAACC
>JAFDFO010000097.1 GCA_019309815.1 Deltaproteobacteria bacterium | reverse complement strand
CCGGGACATCCCTCCACCCTTGATCACTACGATGACTGGGGAAACCTGGTGGACTTCAGTGAGTACGGCAAGCCTACTCGCAGCCCCTACGATACCCATCACATGGGATTTCATGGCAACATAGTAAACAACAAGTGCTATATGTGCCACGGCTTTGGATTTGATTGGGACAATCACGAAACCAACTATGATCCTGACAATCGAGAGCGCATCCGGCACTGCGAGAGATGCCACACCCAGGACACCCTGCATTACATTCACAACGAATATTATGATACCGCCGAAAAGGACTGCTATGGTTGGGAGGCAGTCGGCTTCCACGTTGAAGGGACAGAAACTGAACCGTACGCCTATGGCTCGTTTACACTTGGGGATTATGAAATGTGTTCGGGCTGTCACGGTTCTATGCTGATCATGGCCCCTGTTGCGAATCCAAATATCTTGTGGCCGGCAAACCATGAGATGATCGACATTGTTATTGAGGCCAATGCCCAAGACCTCCTCGGTTCAGGAGTCACCCTAACGGCTACGGTTACAAGCAATGAAGCCACAGAGGGTCTTGGTGGCGGAGATATGACACCCGATTGGACAGAACCGGTCATAGACCAAGAACAAGGCATTATCACTTTGAAACTCCGCGCTGAACGCTATCGCCACGCAGACGGTCGCGTCTATACCATTTCAATCACCGCCACGGATTCCACTGGTTGGTCTAGAACAGAAGACGTGCAGGTTACTGCGCCGCGCAAGAACCCGAAGTTGTGATTGGCAGAAAAAGGGGGGGCCTTTGAGGGCACACTTTTTATCGCGACTTCACGCACATTCGGCAATCGTGACTCCAAAGAATCTCACCGACCCAACGCCTCATGACACTTGTCGATGTAGTATCTGGTTTCCTTTGAGTCCTTGAATCTAAGGAGGTGAGAAAGGGCGCCATCGTAGTCCTGCAAATTCATATAACTAATCCCCAGACACAAGTTGAGTTCTTCGCTCTCCGGAAAGAGCTCAACCCCTTCGGATAGAATATCGATAGCTGTATCAAACGCCCTTCCCTTCTGTTTGATCATCCCCAAGCCCATATATGCGCGATGGTTTGGATAGTAATCCAGTGACTTCTCAAACAGGCCTTGAGCAATTTTATCCTTGTCTTGAATTGCCTCAACCTTGGAGTAATCTCCATGACTGAAAGTCATCCCAAGCCTTGACAAGAAATCAGCATGCATTGGATAGAGTTCTTCTTTGTCTATGAGGTTTATGGACTCGACGAAATGACTCATGTTTTCGTATAGCTCCGCCCTCAGCTTGTTACCAAAAGCAAGGACCGACTCCTGAGACAAGCTGGGGTCTGTCTCAAAATAACAAATGCCCTCTATGCCCTCCAGCCAGACATCATCGGTCATGTTGAACCTCTTTTGATAATCCAAATAGAGCTTTGTTCCGGGATATACTTCCAGGATATAGAATACGCAGATGAGAGGCTTGATCTCATGAATCAAGTCAACCGTCTCCTGAATCGTCTCCCGGGTTTCTTCAGGCGACCCGTATATGAAGTACGCGCGGGCGATGATTCCATACTTGTGTGTCAAGGCAAACGCGTTCTTGATTTCATCAGTCTTTATGTCTTTTTGCAGCAACGCTCTTATTTGCTCAGAACCGCTTTCGACACCGTAGCTTATTTGGGTGCAACCCGCCTTCCGCATCCAATACAACATCTCCTCATCCACATAGCTCACTCTCGATATAGCAACCCAGGTGATCTTCATGTTTTTCTCAAGAATTCTCTGGCAAATATCAATCACCCTATCTTTCTTAACCGTGAAGTTGTCATCTGAAACATAGAAAAAAGTGATCCCCTTTTTGTAAAGCATTTCGAGCTGGCTGACGAAATACTCCGGTGAGTGAAATCTGATCTTCCGGCCCCAGAAGGCAGGACTCCCGCAAAATGCGCACTTCCAGGGACAGCCACGAGAATAGGAGATGTGCTGATATTCGAAATACTTTGCCGGGACTGGCAATTCATCTGGATCTTTTATGACCTCGACACCCTTTGTTTTGGTAACTTTGCCGTTCTTCCTGAAAGCGATTCCTTTGATCCCCCCGAGCCCTTTGTATTGGCCGTTCTCGATCAATCTGACCAGTTTCAAGAAAGTGTATTCGCCTTCGCCGATGACTACATAGTCCACTTGCGGGAAGTGCCTTAGGAAGTGTTTCCACAGGAAAGTGGCAGCAACGCCCCCAAAGACGATTTTCACATCCGGGTTTATTTGTTTTGCAATCTCGGCAATCTCTATCCCTCCCCGCCGGTTTGCATTGAGGATTGAGAACCCGATAACGTCAGGATTCTTTTCATGCAAGACCTCAGCAATCTTTTCAGGGGTTTTGTGTATGTCGTACCAATTCAATATCTCAACATCGTACCCGTTCTCTCTTAGTAGAGCGCCAACGTAGTACACACCTATGGGCACCGGTCTTATATCTTCTTCCTGCGATCGATCATAAAGAGGATAGGGATATATAAGCAGTATTTTCATCAGCACTCTCTTTCCATTAATAAGCGCTGTTTCAACACCCTAGCGAATTCACTGAAACAATGCTGTTGTTGTTCACGGCTCTGCCCTGCAATAGATTGTCCTTCAACGGAATACCAGCATCTTAACAAAACAGCCTTAATATATAAAAGGACTCGCGTCATCCTTTTTTTAACGGCAACGGCGAGCTCATTCCCCTTAGCTTGACCAATAGAGTGCCGTCATGTTAGTTTTTTGTGGAATTCGATTTTGCCCGTAGTTGAGCATGTGAACATCATGTAACAACGCCGACAGCAGTTATGAAGAAAGGCGAGGTGATAAATGGAAAACGTCGTGATTCAATACCGCTTCATCTTACCGGACGGATCACAAGAGTTCTTTGATCTGCAACTCGACGCACAGAATCTCGAGTTGCTTGGCAACACACCGGAGACTTTCCCATCATGGACGAATCTCGATTTTAATCAGTGCCCCCACTGCCCTCTTGTGATTGATACGCATCCACACTGTCCATTTGCTGCTAACCTTGTTAACATCGTACAGCCTTTTAGTCGCCTCTTGTCTTATGAAAAAATCCACGTGAACGTCGCTACTGAAGTAAGATCTATCTCTCAGGATACAACGGCTGAAGAAGGGATCGGCTCGTTGATGGGCCTGGTTTCAGCGACCAGCGGCTGTCCTCACACAGCCTTCTTCAAGCCGATGGCACGCTTTCACCTGCCCTTTGCAGGCCAGGCAGAGACCATATACCGCGTTGCTTCCATGTATTTGTTGGGGCAATACTTCCGAAGAAAAGAGGGGCTGGATGCTGACCTTGAGCTAAAAGGACTCAGAAAGGTTTATGACGACGTGCAGGTTGTCAATGCTTCCGTTGCAGCCCGTTTGCGATCGGCAACCGAAAAAGACTCAATGCTTAATGCCATCGTTTTGTTGGACATGTATGCCAAGACCTTGTCACATGCTATCGAGGAATCACTGGAAGAAATCCGCTATTTGTTTGTGCCATCTTTGACAGGCATTTTGGAGCCTGCATAGCCCGAGCGTGGAGATCATCTTTGCTTTGATTTTGGCAAATAACTTGTGAGATGCCACTCTAGGGCATTTCTATCTCCATTAAATCCTCAGCGACAACCAGTGGCCCCTGGTAGGTCTTTCGACACTCTTCAGTGATATCCACGGCATCGCATTCCGGGTAGAAATGCGTGAGTACAAGTTTCTTCACCCCTGCCTGAGCCGCAATCCTTCCTGCTAATGACGGCGTAAGATGCCCTTCAACCTTCATCTCGTCCGGCAAAGCAGATTCACAAATCAGGACATCGACTCCCTTTGCCAGTGTCACCAGGTTATCGCACACATCAGTGTCCCCTGAGTAGACCACCGACCTTCCGTCAGATCCGGTGATACGGTAGGCAAGACTCATGTGCGTATGGTCCATTGGTAGGCTGTCCACGTCAAACATGCCGCAGTCGAGGTGGTCACGGCCTCTCGTGTCGAGCTCTGAAACGTTCAGTAACCCCGGATCCAGTTCAATCCATTCACCATAAGCCTGTTTGAGTGTTTCATAGAAATCCACGAATCCCCTGGCCGCAACGATGGTGAAGGGCTTCCGGCGCCTGTAGGCTTCCGGATACTTGGTTGCAAACAAAAAGGGAATCAACTCTCCTGTGTGGTCTGGATGGAGATGGCTGTAGAAGATGTAGGACAACTGATTAATACTGACCCCCACCTCAAGAAGTCTTCTCATGGTACCTGCTCCGGAGTCGAACAGGAGAAGGTCTTGCGATATCTCAATCAGGACCGAACAACTGCTCCGCTTTAGAGAAGGAACACAGGTCCCTGAGCCGATGATAGTTATCTTCATGATCTACAACACCTTTGGAAATCGACTTTTCAAGAAGCGTCGAGGCCTTGAACGATCAAGATTTCTTCCCCAACTGCCGCGAAATCCCTAACACTTTGTACACCACGGCGCCCGATAGGTAGGCGATATCCTCTGTGGACAGATACGAAGAAATGGATTTATCAAGATAGACATTCGCCTCTGGTGGAAACTCCTCATCCCCCTTCCACAGAGAGAGTACCACTGGCACGCGTGGAAGCCCAAAGACCTTGAGAGCTATGTCCCCTGGCGAATCCAGGACTTGGCCAACCGTCTCGGATACCTGGCTCAGAAGAGAGGGCCTCTCACCGAAGCACCTTAACAGAGGCACAATGGCCCTCTTGACAAAAGACTCATAATAAAAGGAACCCGAAGGCACTTCCCGGAAGGTAATCCATTCCCCTGAAACCGGCAGACCCGCGGCTGTGATCAAGTAATGGAGAAGGAGTACCTCATCCGAGATCTTGAGTGGCCCTGGTGTTTCACCGAAGATAAATATGTCGTTCTGCACGGTGAGCGTGTATGTTTGCCCAATATATGCAATACGCACCTTCTTTGTCCCTAAAGGGCCCGGCTCAAGTGAAAGCCCTGCATTGGTGCAGCACTTTTCCAAATCCTGCTCCAACAGTGTGTCGACCGCTATTTGGCGCGCAGTTTCATAATCAAGTTGTGTTGGCATTGCTCTTCCACGTTCCCAAGGCCGTTTTGTCTAATGCCATAATGGCATAAAGGTTTTTCTTAGTAAAGGTTGCCTTCCGGCATAGGATCACGTTTGGGCTTGATGAAGAATCCATGTTGCGAGAAAAAACATGCTATAGTAAAAATGCACTGGAAGAAACTGGGAGATCAAAGGAGGGGATGAACCGTCATGCAGACATTTTTCAGGAGCATAATAGACATCATTTGCTTTGTTTGTGGCCCATTCTTTACTACATTCTATCTATTTGACTTCGCCCATGGACCAGCCGGGCCGGGTCCTTTCTACTACTACTACCCACATAACGCAAAGATTGGAATGGGACTCGGGGTGGCACTGATATGTTTGGGTTTTATTATAAGAATCTGGAGACAACAGACCCCTGAGGATCAAGCTTAGGGTCCGTTAATGATCATTTTTATTTGGCACGCCCGGCCCGACTCGAACGGGCGACCTACGGATTCGAAGTCCGGCGCTCTATCCAGCTGAGCTACGGGCGCACTTGATCAGGTTTTCAAAAAGAATTGTCAGGTTATCCGGCCTGTATCACTCCAATACCGCGTGCCTTCAGTATAAGCCGATACTCGATTCTGGATGCTGGCTGTTCTTTATTCCGCATTCCGAACTCCGCACTCCGCATTCAATATGGGGTGAGTGAAGGGATTTGAACCCTCGACCGCCGGGGCCACAACCCGGTGCTCTGCCCCTGAGCTACACCCACCATTCGCGATATCAGGTCCTAAATAGCACATGACCGAGGCCTTTTCAAGGAGATAAAAGGTTCCTCAGAAGCTTGCCGGACAGCCCCCATTATGATTGACGGTAAATTCAATCTCTTGTATACGTGAATATGTCTCGGTCATGTGAACGCTCCCGCCCAAAAAGCGGGGCTCAAGTCGACCATTTCACCGCTTGGACATCCCTTTGACTGGATTCTACATATTCCTCATTCGTGCCGTGATGGCTGTTGTCTTTGCCATTCTCGTGACACGACTCTTCTATCCTGACGGCGGCATGATTAAGGTCATGGCGGTGGCCATCGTCCTGGTCGGCATGGCATACATATTCGAATCCTTCAGGAAGCGGACAAAGGGCCCGAAATAGAAGGATTGACCGTTGAAGCAGGTTATTCTGGGCACAGCAGGCCACATAGATCACGGAAAAACGAGCCTGATCAAGGCTTTGACGGGAATAGACACCGATCGTCTCAAGGAAGAGAAGCTTCGAGGAATCACCATAGAGTTGGGCTTTGCCTGGCTGGACCTTCCCAATGGCCAGCGCTTAGGCATCGTGGACGTGCCCGGCCATGAAAAGTTCGTCAAGAACATGGTGGCAGGCGCCTCCGGGATCGATCTCGTGGCCTTGATCATTGCGGCCGACGAGGGAGTCATGCCCCAGACAAAAGAGCACCTGGATATCTGCCAACTCCTGAATGTCAAGCATGGCCTTGTAGTTCTTACCAAGGCTGACATGGTAGAAGACGAAGAATGGCTGGACATGGTTACGGACGATGTTGAGAGTTTCCTGGAAGGCACTTTCTTGGAAGGTGTTCCCATTGTCCCGGTCTCTTCTCTAACCGGCCAGGGTATTCCCGAGCTTATCAAGGCCTTGGAGGTTCTCTGCGAAGAAGTTCCTGAACGCCCCTCCAGCGGGTTGTTTCGCCTGCCGGTAGACCGCGTTTTTTCGATGAAAGGCTTCGGCACGGTTGTGACCGGGAGCCTGGCTTCGGGGGGGGTCCGGGTGGGAGAAACAGTCATGATCTACCCTTCGGGCATCGAGTCAAAGGTTCGAGGGATTCAGGTCCACAGCCATGCAGTAGATCAGGCCGCAACAAGCATGAGAACCGCAGTCAACTTTCAGGGCATTGAAAGAAACGCCATAGCCAGGGGAGACGTCGTGGGAGGGGTGAACTCCTTGATGTCGAGTTATATGGTAGACAGCCTTCTGGCATATCTCCCCTCCAATGGAAAGCCGCTTAAGAACCGCACCAAAATCCGATTTCATACCGGTACGAGTGAAATCCTGGGGCATACGATCCTTTTGGACCGTGAAGAACTCCCCCCGGGCAATATGGCCGTTGTGCAATTTCGGCTCGATACCCCCATAGCGGTGGTTAAAGATGACCGGTTTGTTATAAGGAGTTATTCGCCAATCAGGACCATAGGAGGCGGGCAGATCCTGGACCCGATCCCAAGCAAACACAAGCGATTCAAAGAATCGCTCGTAGCCGGCCTCAAGGGTCTTGCCGAAGGCTCCCCGGAGGAGGTCATTACTTACCATGTAAAGGAGTCAGGCACTTCAGGCACACACCTTGGGGCACTTCGACTCAGAACGAACCTTTCTGAAAAGAAACTCAGAGAACACCTTCAAAACCTTCTTTCCCAGAAAACGATTGTCCAGATGGATCGGGAAAACCCCAGATTCATTCACGGGTCTGTTTGTGACGGCCTTTCCCAAAAGGCCGTCAAGATTCTTGAAGACTACCACAAAAGCCACCCTCTGAAAGCGGGAATGTCGAGGCAAGGATTGTTGCCCAAGCTGTCCCCTTCGTTGGACAGCAAGCTGTTCAATCTTGTGATTCAAGGTTTGGCCAAGAATGACCAGGTGGTCCAGGACAAAGAAGTGATAAGACTATCGGGGCACACAGTCGCCCTGGAAGCCGACCAGGCAGATGTCAGACATAAGATCGAACAGGCCTACCTTCAAAGCGGGCTTGAACCGCCGTATTTCAGGGATCTGATGGCCTCTCTGGGTCAAAATTCCGTCCCCACAAAAGACCTTTTGACGCTTATGCTCGAACAAGGAACCCTGATCAAGGTCAAGGAAGATCTCTTTTTTCACAAGAGCGTTATTGACGATCTGAAGAAAGGGCTGGTATCCTATCTGAAGGCTAATGGCGAAATAACCACCCCGCAGTTTAAAGAGATGACAGGGGTATCACGCAAGTACACAATCCCACTCATCGAGTTTTTTGACACATCAAAGGTCACCATTCGGATTGGAGATATCCGGAGGCTGCGAGAGGGCTGATATGACATACAGGCAGTTTTTTACTGTGCGAGTTGTTGTGGGGATCCTTTTGGCCGTGGTCGTGCTGTGGGGACTCTGGGCGGTGCTGAGCATATTTGAGAAAGACGAACCGGCGCATGTTGTGATGTTTGAAGAGGAAGAACACCTCCTTGGGTTGGACGAAGCCGA
>JAFDFO010000315.1 GCA_019309815.1 Deltaproteobacteria bacterium | reverse complement strand
CACGTTTGTTGAGACCCACGGAGAACGCTTGGCTCATTTCCTCGAGGCATTGATTACCTATCGCAAGGGGCTTCGCAAGTTCCGCCTGAAGCATGCGCTGATCGGATTCTTTGCTAGTCTCCTGGGTGGTGGTGCGGCAGCTTTCACGATGATGGCGCTCGGTCTTTTTCCGGCAATGGATCCGCGAATGTTGATGGCTGGCGGGGGCATTTTTGCCCTGGTGATCTTTTTTCTCTGGATGACCTTGCTGATGAAACACTTTGCATCCGGATTTCACGAAAATTGCTTGCACGACATTGACTCGCTAACGCAGATAGAAAATCAGAAGCAGCGAGATAGCTGGGAAGCAATCCGGGATCTTGTATATGTTTACCTGAAAAAAACCGCCGGAAAGTTTTCGTACAGGCAAGTCAAGCGGGAGTATACCGATGTGCGCCGCGTTCGTGACCAGGGATCACGGGACATCCGTGAAGCCTTGAGCGAACTGTCCACAATTAGTGACGACGAGGCGGCAGACAAGGACGATGGCTTGTCAAGTCCGCTTCGCCTGGCGGGGGAAGACGAGGAAACTTCTGCAACCGGATAAATTAACTTTTGTTGACAAAGGCGAACCCGTTGTTCCTCTTTTCTGATGCACATCCGAGGGACAACGGGTTCATTCCTTTTAGAGCTAAACGCCATTTGACAGAATTCTCTCTGCCTGCCTTTTAGCCTCATCAAAAGGATCCAGTTTTACTTTTTCTTCTTCACTGCGGGCATCTCCCGTTAGAACGAAATAGAGAGACTGTACCAGGAAGAAAAGCCATATGCCCATGGCCCAGGTGAGGGTGGAATGGGGCGCAAGATAGGCCACCGAAGCGCCTCCACTGGCCCAAATGAGAGTGGAATGCGGCGCACAATAGGTCACCAAAGCGCCCCCGCCTATGGAAACAAGAAGCTCAACGCCAAGCATTTGAACCAACGGCTTTCGAAAACAGATACCACTGCGAATCCAACTGAGGATGCCAAGCGCAAGGAGCAGAAAAGCGCTGGTTGAATTCCCCCAGAACACGAAGATGAAGAGAGTCAAAAGAGGGAAGACAATGGAGATCGGATTTCTCTTCCCCCACCTGGTCAACAGGAGTCCGTATAGTGCGACGTACGACCAAATGGTCAAACGGAAGGCCTCTGGCCAGGAAATCATATAGCTCAGGACGACGCTCACCGGGATGAAGACCACCCCGCACATCAGCCCGTAGAGAATGGTCGCTATCATTGGCCGTCTTGAAATCTTCATTTCTTTCCACCTCCTTTGATTGAGTCTTTCCGCCGAAGGAGTTCCAGCTCCACCTCTTCTGCAGACGGTTCTCGAGAAACACTGTGAGGAACAATCGTAGATACGGTCTTCTCCCATTGTTCCCGTTCCACTGACCGAAAATACTCCGTACACTTGAGCTTCAGCTGTTCGTACTGGAGTCGCTGCTCCTCCACGAACTTTCCAAACTGCGCAATTTCCTTATCCAGATTCTTGATGTGATGCTCCAGCTCGTCCCGGTGATTAGCGATGGGTTTATTCTTCTTAATCAACACACGCGCTATGTCGTCTTTCTCCTTTTCAATAGCTACTGCTATATCCTGGTCCGTTTTCTCAGTTTCCCGGGTGAACTTCTCATATTCCCGCTGCGCGTGGTCACGGGAAGTCATCATCTTGTTGAGTCTTGCCTCCTTTTGATTAACCTCCTCCTCCATGTCACGAAGGTGTTGTTTGAGGACGAGTTCCTTGTCCTCCAAATCGTCCATAACTCCATGGATGTCTGCCTTGCACAGTCGCATGAAACGCGTCATGATAGCCATAATATCTCCTCCTTTCTGTTGCTTATCTCATTCGATATCCAACTCGTGAGATGTTGTTGCAGGGTCGGCCCTATTTGCTGGTCCGTCGTCCTGAATACCCCTCGTATTGGAGGGACTTGGCATTCTTTTTCTGCTTACGTGCTACCTCTGCGGGTTCTCCTTGAAAAGTTTCTTCTACAACACCGCGCAAATCGCCGAGATCCTTGTCGAGATTCTTTGCCACTTCGGGCGAACCCACCACGGAATTAACTGACTGTTGCTCGTTGTAGTATCGGCCGATCCGATCCAACGCCTCTTTTTTGTTTCCTTCCTTGACGTCCGCTGCAACCTCTTCTCTCAACCTGTTGTAATCGTCGTGGAGGACCTTTGCCTCCCATTCGCTCTTGTCGATAGAAGCAAATACCTCATCTTGATCGTCTACGCAGGCAACCCGAAAGGGTTTGGAAAGGATTTCACTGAAAGTGCGCCCCTTGTGCACGTATCGCGCGCTGATTCCGTTTACTTCAAAGGTGCCCTTCTCGTTAGTTGGGACGCGGAGCGTCAGGAAAAGCTTTCTGGTCTGTCCTGAGAGCAGATCTCCCGGGTGAAAGATGGCTTGATTGTTTTTGACCTCGACTGGATATCCACCCGCGTCAATCAGCGATATTCCGTCTGCCAGGGGAATTCGTACCTCGACAGAGGTTGCCGCTGCGGTCCTGGTGTTGTGAAACTCCTTCTGGAAGACTGCGGCAAAGGCATTTGGATTT
>JAFDFO010000314.1 GCA_019309815.1 Deltaproteobacteria bacterium | reverse complement strand
GGTTGTATGATCTGTATATCAGAGCGTAAGGTGTTTGTTTAATGTACAGCATAAGCAAGTGCTCTTAACTTCAAGACCAGATGTTGCGATCCAATAGGTCGGAAAAGGCTAATGAATTGGAAAAGACTGTTACATACGCTGAAGCCGACCAATCCATTCGACTTCTTTGATCAGACATACTGCATTAACTGTGAGCGATACCCTGACCGCTGGGACGTGGAATTTTGTTACCTTACACAATGAAGAACGGTTTTAGAGATTGTCATTCCTTAGAATGTGGTTTCACGGGCTGACTTATTGCCTGAATTAACGCGCGACAAAAGGGCCATAAGCCTTGAGACGTAATCTGGTTTTTTCATCGGTGGGCGAGAGGTCGCGCCATCGGCGCTGGCTCGAGTGTTCGGGTGAGCGCAACTTCGATCTATGGCTCTGTTGTTTCAGCAATGGAGAGGGCTACGAGAGCGACGCCGAATACCACTTTCGGCGAAGAGGCAGTAAACTCGCAAACTTCTCTTACGCCTTCCGTGAACACCGTAATGAGATCCTTGCCTACAAATATGTCTTCATCGTTGACGATGACATCGACATAAGCTGTGACTCCATCAATCGCCTTTTTGTCACCATGGAAGAATATGCGTTGTGGGAAGCGCAACCGGCATACTCTCCTGATTCCCATGTCTCACATGAAATCACGGTGTGTGATTCACGCTTCGTCCTTCGCTACACCAACCTCTGCGAGGTAAGCGTTTTTGCGTTCCGGACCGACGCACTGGAGAAAGTGGTCCATCTTTTTGACCGGGTGGTATCGGGTTGGGGGGTCGACGTGGTGATACCAAAACTGCTCGGCCATCCCCGCGACAAGATAGCCATCATCGATGCCGTGGTTTGCAGCCATCCATACCGTAAATCCGAACTGGACAACCTCATTGAACGCAAGGAGCATAAACGGGAAGGCCTCCGGTTGCTGGCGGAGCATGGGGTGAGAATAAGGTACCGCATATATGGCGGTGTAGAACGCAGAGCAGGATCGGGGTACACGCGGTTCGAGCTTTTCAAGATCAATCTGGGTTACGCCAGGTCTAAAAAGCGTGGATCCTGGAATGCTCTATGGAGATTTGTGGGTTCAATACTGGATTTGGGGGCGTACATCCATTTGAAGGCCGGGTCTTTGTATCAAGATCTTGCCCACGGTTGCCGGATCGGATTCTGCAAACTGACGGGAAGGGCACGAAAGGGCGGACCAGATACGTTGCTAATCATTACCGAGGAGGAATTGTGGCCCCCTTACCACGGTTTTCTTGCCCGGTTTTTCTCATTGGCGAAGGCCATTCAGGAGGCAGGGCTGCGGATGGTGCTTATTGCACGGGAAACCCGTGTTAACCTCCAAATCGAGCCAATGTTGAAAGGGTTTTTCGAGCAGGTCATCTATGTCCCTGCCGACCGCTTCCCGTGGAAGTCGGTGGGCAGTTATGACGTTGAGCCGTTCAAGAAAGCGACCCGGCAAGCAGTGGATCACATGGATCTGTTCGCTGTCATTGTTGAATACATCTGGCTAGCGTCCTGTCTTGATGAAGTCGAAAACAATGCTCTCAAGCTGATTGACTCCCACGGCGTGGTCCACGTGCGAAACGATTTCGTGTTTCACCGGAAGATCCTTTGCGAGAAGTGGCGAGAGATAGAACTTCTTTCCAAGGCTGACGTTATTATGGCCATCCAAAAAAACGACGTCGATGCGTTCCGGAAAATGGTGCCTGAGCGGAAGGTGATCCTAGTTCATCACCATTCAGACATCAAGAAACTCGAGATGGCTGGGGATGAGGAAACGTTTGCAGTAATCGGAGACAACCATCCGCCCAACCTGCAAGCGCTTGCCTGGTTTCTGGAGAAAGTCTGGCCCACCATCACGCGAGAACGGCCGAGAGCGGTTTTTTTGGTTTACGGGAGGATGGCTGAGGCGGCACCTGACTCTTCGGCAATACGGACGGTGGGTTTTGTGCACGACCTGGAAGAAGCCTACCGCTTTGCCCGAGTCATGATCAACCCGATACAACTCGGTACCGGTCTGAAGGTCAAGACAGTGGAGGCATTGTGTTACGGAAAGGCTTTGGTAACCACCTCTTGCGGGGCGGATGGCCTGGAGGAAGGGGCCGGATCAGCTTTCATTATGGAGGACGACCCGGCAGCTTTCGCTCAGGCTGTTGTGAGAGTTCTGGGTGACGATGAAGCCAGGCGACAGTTGGAGGACGGCGCTCTCCAATTTGCCCGCGATCATTTCAGCACGAAGACAGCATTTGCAGAGTTGATGGCTATCCTCAACCGGAAGAAGGAAAACTAGTACCCCCCTTCCTGGGCGTTACAGGGTTAGGTGCGTCTATGTGTTAAGATACCCGATTAGGTCGCTCGGCCACTAATTTGCCAATAACTTCCAACTGCCAGCCTTCCAGCTCAGTGGCCACGCAGAACTCAGGAAACAGGAGATAGTTGTCGGGCGTGATCACACTGCCAAACAGATAGAGGCTTATCATGCGACTGGTTTCTATTACATGTGTGAAGAATGAAGGCGATATCATCGAAGCCTTCATCC
>JAFDFO010000313.1 GCA_019309815.1 Deltaproteobacteria bacterium | reverse complement strand
GCCTAGCAACTAACTCGGCAAGGTGACAGATTTCGACGGCCCTGCTCTGAGATAACCCGTTGCAATGGTATTGATTATTGTTGGTCCTTCGTTTTTTTGGCGGTGGATTTGGGGAAGCCCCTAGACTGCACATTGCGCTTTGGCAGTGCACCACGCCCTATTTCTTCCCCATGTTCTTGACAAGCTCTTTTAGATCCTCAGTGCGATCCTTATGAGTGATCAGTGTCATCGATCCCGAGCGCACCACTACAAGATCTTTAACTCCAATCAGAACTATGGTCTCCTTTGGGTCTTCGCAGAAGACCAGGTTGTCCGTCGCATCCAGCGTGACAGCATCCCCTCTGCACCAATTGCCTGCATCATCTTCGGGCAGGTAGTTTTTCAACGCCAGCCAGCCTCCGACGTCACTCCATGAGAAACTCGATGCCACACAACAGACGTTGGGTGCTTTCTCCATGACGCCGATATCGATCGATACGGGGTCGAGCGACTCAAACGCTGCCTTGAGTGCATGATCCCAGTTTGGCGTCCGATCGTGTTCAGCCGCGCTAGCAAGCGCCTTGGCATGGTTTGGCAGGTGGGATTCTATTTCTTTCCAGATAGCGTTGGCTGTCCAAACGAACATCCCTGAGTTCCAGTAGAATCTGCCGGACTCAATACACCGGCAAGCTGTTTCCAGGTTTGGCTTCTCTTTGAAACGAACGAGCTGGAAGTGTTCAATCCCCTCATCATCGGTAATGCGTACACCTCGCTCCAGATACCCGTAACCTGTGGCGGGGTAGGTTGGCTCAATGCCCAAGGTGTAGAGGGAACCGTCATCGGCGGCACTGCGCGCTGCTGATAGTAACGTTTTCTGAAACAGATCCACAGGTTCTATGAGATGATCGGCGGTCAAGGTCACTATGACTGGATTGCCAAACCGTTTCCGGGAAAGAGCCGCCGCTAGCCCAACAGCAGCAGCTGTATCCTTTCTTAAAGGCTCCCCGATAATGTTTTCGACGGGAACTTCAGGGAGTTGCTCCTCCACAACTGAGACAAATGCCGCATTGGTCAAAACGAGTATCCTGTCAGGCGGCACCAGATCCGAAACACGATCAAAGCTCTGTTGCAGTAAAGTCCTTTCCCCAAACAGGTCAAGAAACTGTTTTGGTTTCTCTTCTGTACTCAACGGCCAGAATCTTGTTCCAATCCCTCCGGCCATGATGACCACAACCAGTTCTATGCTGTCTTCCTTCATTTCAAACCCTTCCTATCATGCGCGTCCGAAATCGTCCTCCAGCCGTTCAATATCATCTTCACCAAAATAGTCACCGGTCTGGACTTCGACGAAGGCCATGTTTTGGGTTCCTGGGTTCATGACACGATGTACTGCCCCTTTTGGGATATCGACTGATTCTCCACCTCGAAGGTGCAATTGCTCATCGTTTCTGGTCACGATGGCCTCACCGGAAAGGATATACCAGTGTTCCGCCCGGCGACGATGTCGTTGGAGACTCAGCCGCTTTCCAGGAAAGACGACAATCCGCTTGACCTTGTGGTCCGGCTCGTCGGACAAAACTTGGTAATAACCCCACGGACGATGATCTTCTGTCTTTTCAGTATTCATGACCGATGCCTTTCAGAGGTGAGGCGGCATTAATGAAACGATTTGCTTGACGCAGGTGATAGTGTATTCCCGTCCCTTCACCCCGTTTTCCAGGGGACCTAGCCACTCTTGCGGTATCTGGTCAAGCCCGTAATAGGCACCGGCAACCGCACCTGCCATGGCACCAATGGTATCCGTATCTCCACCCAGGTTGACCGCCAACACGACCGCTTCCCGAAAACTGTTTGTTAAGACGAAGGCCCCAATTGCTGCGGGGACTGATTCAATGGCCCTTAGACTAAGCCGGTATCGATCTCTAATCGCCTCAATGACTTCAGTCACGGAGCCTGTGGGACGCGAAGAAAAGCTTGCACTGATCGATTTGATTCCGCCTAAGGATTCTGCAAAGCCTTTGTCTATACTACTCACTTGGGCTGAAATGCTGTCAACGAATTCTTCTGTCTCGACAGGGTCGTTCGATAAGCCATGTTGTAGCGCCAGCGCCACGGCCGTGGCCTGGGCCACTGCGCCGGCAAGTCCTTCGGGGTGGTTGTGTGTTATGCGGGCACTCAGGATGGAGTTTTCTTCAACGGCCTGCAAATCACCGTAGTAGAAACAACCAATAGGTGCAATTCTCATAGCTCCACCGTTGCCAAAACTGTCTGTACCCACCTCATTCCACGGAATGCCCTGTCTGATTCTTTCCATGACACCAAAGATGCGTCGACCGTATCCACGTGATGGATCGAAGTTTTCTTGAAACCTGACAGCGCAGACTGCAGGATCAAACCTTCCCTTTTCCACCAGGGTTTCCAAGATCCCTATCATCATCTGAGTATCATCCGTGTAATGGGCCTCTTCCCGGAGCATGGTATCGAGCAGGCCGAACCTGCTGTAAATCGCCTTATGAGGCCAACCCTCCACAGGCTCACCCATGGCATCTCCCACAAACGTTCCAAGTGCCGAGCCAAGGAATCTATCTACCAATTGAGCTTTGTCT
>JAFDFO010000312.1 GCA_019309815.1 Deltaproteobacteria bacterium | reverse complement strand
GCGGGCGCTTCGCTCGAAATGACAATGGGGGCTCGAAATGACGACAGGGGCTCGAATTGAAGGCGGATCTGTCTGGTGGCTGGCCACAAACAAAAAGGGCAGGGTCATTTCTGACCCTGCCCTTTGGAGTTAAAGTTACTTCTTAATCAATATAGTGCGTTCGTCAAATCCCTCCTAGAATCCAAAGCTGTCAGCTGCCGTGCCGATGAAGCAGACACTGTCGCTCTTGTCTTCGTAGTCGGGGATGAGGAGCGTTCCCACACCGGGTGCTCCTGGATCAATCACGGTGCCGTTAGGGGTAAGATCATTGTCGCCCCGTTTCCCATCAACAAAGTTAAGACGAATGACCGTATCGCCGATGTTCTCTGCGCCTGTCACATCGCCGTCAGCGTCTTCCTCCCTGGGGAAGAGATACCAGTGGTTGGCCGGGTCATCAGGTGTCCGCCCGTACTTCCAGTAGTCGTCAAGAACCGGCCCCGAAAGATAGATGGTCACGGTCGTAGCACCACCGGTGGGCAGGTTGTTTATCCTGAAAGAGAAGAAGCCGTACGGGAACGTTACGCCCGGCGGGGTGTTGCCGGGTGACGGATTAGGCGCAGCGGCAACATTGACGAAGAAAGACGGATCAGGACACTCTATGGTTATATAGTTGCCCCCGTCGACCGTGGGGAACGAAGACACATTGCCCTGTGTCCAATCAGGATATCCGTCATCGTTGCCGTCATAGCCCGGGTCGCCGTCAGGCCCCATTTCATACGCGGAAGGTACACCATCGCCATCGTCGTCGGGGAGGTTCTCGTCAGCCCCCATATCAAAGCCGGCACCCTGCGGTCTGACGTCTCCGTCTATATCATCTGCAGGGGCTCCATCTGCCGTGCCAGCATCAACGCACGGTGAGGCCAGGAAGATATGGTAATCCCCAGCTGCCAGAAACATGGGGTCGGCATCGATGTTGCCTGTCCCTGCGTGTCCACCCTGAACATCGGAATAACCGACCGTGGCAGCAACCCCGGTGTCGACTTGACTGGGGGTGTTGCCCCACAGGATGGAGTTGATGACGCTAATTACTGAATCATCCTCACTACCGATTCCGCCCGCGGCCGCTCCTGTGTTGTCGGCTATGGTGCAGTTCATGAGTGAGATTTCGGCCTCTAACAAACCCACTCCGCCAACGAATGATGTTCCGGTGTTGCCGGTGATCACAGAGTTCGTAACGCTGGGAGAATTAGTGCCATCGGTGAAGATTCCTCCGGTGCTCCCCTGGTTTTGGGTCACGTAGGTCCTGTTGATTTCGACATCGCTAGGCCCGAAGATGGCGATTCCGCCCGCGTGGCACGGGCCGGGTCCACAGCTCGTTGCGGTGTTGTTAGTGACGTTGCAGTCCTCAATCGTACCGGAAGATTCAAAGAAATTGATTCCGCCTGTTACCTCTCCTTCGTTGTTATCAATAGTAACGCCGCTGAGGGTTGGAGAGGCTATCGAGTCTGCACACCGGACTCCACCAACCCCGAACCACGCGCTGTTGAAGCTGATGTTACCCCCAGTGATGGTTGGAGAGCCGCCAAAGGTACTCACTCCACCAACAGAGAAGGGCTCTCCAGGATTCCCCCATGCCCCGTTGTAGCTGATGTCACAGTTACTGATCGTCGGGGAAGCATCCCAGGTCTCGATGCCGCCGGTATAATATCCACTGTTAAATGTAACGGCACCGCCACTGATGGTTAGAGACGCTAATGACTCTGCATTAAAGATTCCGCCGACATCAAATCCGGTGTTGTAGGTCACAGTGCAGCCGCTGAGGGTCGGTGAACCGCCTAAGAAAGCGGCACCACCGGTGTAAGCAGGGCCACCCATCTGAGCAGCCCCACGGGAGGTCGAATCTTTGTCGTTACCACCCGAGAAGGTGGAGTTATAGCTGATCGTACAGCCGGTGAGAGTTGGAGAGGCATCCTCGCACAATATGCCGCCGACTTGGTATCCGCTGTTGTAACTGACCATAACCCCGGTCATGGTCAGAGAGGCCGGGGACTGTGTATTAAAGATCCCGCCGGCACCCCATGCAGTGTTGTAGCTGATGCTGCCGCCCGTGATGGTCGGAGAACCGCCAAAGAAGACAGCGCCGCCTGCGGTTTCGGGGTCATCGAAAGAAGCAGAGTTGTAGGTAATGTTACAGCCACTGAGGGTTGGAGAGGAATCCACGAAATGGATGCCGCCCGCCCAGTCTCCGACGTTGCGGTAAAAGTCAGAGTTACTGATGGTCGGAGACCCGCCAAAGAAGCAGGCTCCACCAAACACTGTGAACGTGTTGTGGCTGAGGTCACAGTTGTTGATCGTGGGCGAAGAATCATAGGCTTCGATGGCCCCGCAAACTGAATTATTGTTGTCCCACATGTTACAGTCGGTGATGGTAGGAGAACTGCCGTTGCAAAGAATAGCGGCGTTGGCAGCATTCATGATCTTGAACCCTGTAAGCACGGAATTCGATCCTTCACTGTTTTCAAAGGCGACCCCGTGACTGGAAGGCCCATCTATACTACAGTCGATTATGCACTCACGGGGAACGGCGCACTCGACAGTGACGGGAGTA
>JAFDFO010000096.1 GCA_019309815.1 Deltaproteobacteria bacterium | reverse complement strand
TTCTGGAATAGTCAAAAGAACAGAGGGCAAGTTAGATACCCTCTCGTGGAAAGTGGAGTAGAAGCCCTATTTGAGATGGCATATAGTGTTGCGTCCCAGGAATAACTTACATAATTCCATGATTGTCTCCTCCAGCATAAAGACGACGCGTTAAATCCGGGTTGTGTTCAAGGCGAAGGCCGCAAATTCGAATATCGAAGCACGAAACAAATCCGAATGACCAAAATTCAAATGACCGAAACACTTCACAAACTTTTTAGAACATTAGAGAATTCGGATTTTGGTCATTGTTTCTAATTTCGGATTTCGTGCTTCGAATTTTGTATTTTAACGAATCAACCCGGATATCATCAAGGCTTTGACTTTTGTCAATAACCTCTGGGACAAGACACCGTCATCTTTCCCTATTACGTTTGTACAGACATCGGTGCAGACTACGTTGCAGCGGTCCAGATTACTCATGGACTCAAGGGGCATCAGGTTACGGCCGGCGACCATGTCATGATCCAGGAGGCTGGAGGGATAGATGAGGCCCTTAAGTCCCTTCTTGAGCCGCTTGATCTCGAAGGTGTTACTTGTGCCGTGTCCATCCCTGGGGAACATGTGTCGTATCGCAATTTCCAGATGCCTTTCAGAGACAAGAAGAAGATCAGGCAGACCCTTGTCTTTGAGCTCGAGACGATGGTTCCTGTTCCGGCTGAGGATTTGATTGTCGATTTCACAATGGTCGACCGCTCAGATCAAAGCGAGATCCTTGCTGCCTCGGTCAAGAGGGAAGACGTTTCTAAGTATCTTGCGCACCTGCAAGCCCATGGGGTCGACCCCGAGGTTATGGATGTTGGCTGTGTGCCCACGCTTAGCTGGCTCTTGAATCAAGGAGGCATACCTGACGATGGGCTCCTTTTGGATTTCGGTCACAGCAAGAATACGATGCTCCTGTTCCTCAACAGGCGCCTGGCCCTGATCCGCACTTTTCCCTTCGAAGGGAGCACCATGCAGGAGGCCGGGTTAAATGAAACAGAGAGCGGCTTCGCGAGCACCGAGTCTGCCAAAGAGATAGAAGAATCCCATCTTGGATTTCTCTGTACACAAGTTCAGAACACACTCCACGCCTTTGCATCGCAAACTGCAAACACCGTTCGTCCCGAAAGAGTGTTTGTTACTGGTATCGCCACTTCTCATGCGGATATTGAGAACACGTTGAGCAAACTTCTCGAGCTTCCGGTTGAGACGATACAGGTTACCGGAGATCCAAAGATCAACCTGGATCCGAATATCGCTCAAGAATGGAATCCCTTGTTTATGGACAATGCCCTTGCTCTGGCAGTAGGAGAAGCCAGGCCAAAGTTGGGTTTCAATTTCAGGCGAGAAGAATTCGAGGTAAACAAGGTCTATTTCGGACGTGTAAAGGGTCTTGGCAAAATAGCAACTGTCCTGGCTGCCATTCTTCTTCTTGTGGGCGTTGATTTGGGAATAGACTACTTCTCCTTAAGAAATCAATATCGGACACTGGACCAACAGATCACGGAAGTATTCAAACGAACGCTTCCTGATGTTAAACGGATTGTAAATCCGGTAGCACAAATGGGGGCTGAAATCAATGCATTGAAGAAGACGGCCTCGTCAGTGCCCGGAATAGGTACCGGCACCAGGGTTCTCGACCTGTTGAGAGAGTTTTCAATGCGGGTCCCTGAATCTGCTGATATCCATGTGGCCCGCATCGTGGTGGACCCGGATATGGTCCAAATCAAGGGTGACACGGACACATTCAACACGGTTGACACGATCAAGAAAGGACTGGAGCCTTCGTCGTATTTTAGTGACGTGATCATCAGTTCAGCTAACCTTGACCGATCGGGCAACCGGGTCCAGTTTGAGATGAAACTGGGACGGGCAAAGTAGCAGAACATAGAGTATAGATGATGAAACTTGCAACGCGTGAAAAACATCTAATATGGGCCGGGGTGGCCTGCATCGCCATCTTCGTTGTACTGCAGTTTCTGGTTTTTCCCTTCTTCGAGAGTAAAAAACGTATGGCAAGAGGATTGAAAGCAAAAGAGAAGGGACTGGCCGAGATTGCAAGACTGAGTGCTGAATACCAGACCTATCAGACAGCTTCCGAGAGTATTCAGGAAGCCCTTTCCAAACGCAAAGGGGGATTTACGCTGTTTTCATTTCTGGATGATGCAGCCGGTAAGGCTCAAGTCAAGACCCATATCAAGTACATGAAACCCTCCACCCCCGTGAGCACCGGGCCTTTCAAGGAATCGATGGTGGAGATGAAATTAGACGCGCTCACTTTACAGCAGTTGGTTGGATACCTTTATCTCATTGAATCCCCAGGTGAATTGGTCACTATCAAACGTCTCTCAGTTAAGGAGAACAAGAAGGAACAGGGATATTTGGATGCCATTGTGCAAGTCCTGACCTTTCAGTAGACCTTATGAAAGACTTCATTTCAAAACGCAGGAACATGCTCGGATACATCCTCTATGCACTGATTCTGACTATGGCACTCTTGTACTTTCGCTTCCCTTCAGACGCCGTGGAAGAATACTTCCGAGCAGAGGGAGACAGGGCAAATCCACGCCTCGCTTTTTCGGTTGACCGTATAGGACCATTGATCCCGTTTGGATTGAAGTTTGTGAAGACGCGGGTCTCGCTACGGGATTCACCCAATAGCCTGATTCTCAAGGCAGATCGTCTATCGCTCAGACCTTCTTTGTTGTCATTGTTGGGGGGAAAACCAGACTATTCATTTCGCTGCGCTGCCTACAAGGGTGACACGAGCGGGAGTATCCGTCTCTGGCAAGATGAAACGACGCGCTCTATCGATACTGAGATTGAACTTACAAATGTTGACCTTGGGGAATATGCCTATCTGCGAGAGCTGATAGGCCGCACCATCAAAGGCACCCTTAACGGAACGATAGTATATGACGGCCAATATAGGCCAATACTAGACGGCTCAGGAGAAGCCAATCTGAGTCTGTCGGAAGGCACGGTGGAACTTGCAGAGCCATTTCTTACCCTGAAGTCCATTGACTTCAATGAACTGGAAATCGATATGGTTCTCAACAAACAAAAGATCGATGTAGGGCGTCTTGAATTCAAAGGAAAACAGTTGCAGGGGACGTTGTCAGGAACCATAACACTCAGAAAAGTTTTGGCAGAAAGCGTACTTAGTCTCAGCGGGACGATTGAGCCATTTGCAGCACTATTTGAAAGTGCTGCAGGTATTCAGGACACTGTGGCATTCCTTAGGGACCGCATTGATCAAGGAACCTTCACCTTTATGATTGAAGGGACCTTGGGCCAACCCAAGATCAAGTTCACATAGGCGATGACACCGATGCCCAAGCGGTACAATATCATCTTCAACTTTGTTGCCTTGTCCGTCATCATTTACATTGGGGTGGACATCTTCTACACGGTTTTAGAGGCAAGGTTGAGACAACGCGATGCCAATGCCGTCGTTGCGCAACCCATGACTGATTCATCAAAGGCTGAGAAGCCCCCCTTGAATCACTACCAGTTGATCATGAGCAGAAACATCTTTGGCTCAAAAACGACACCTTCCGACTTCGTTGAGCCGGAAGATATAGAGGCCCTTGAACCGACTACGCTATCCATCGCCCTTTTGGGAACCGTATCAGGCTCGCCCCGCAATACCTATGCCGTCATCGAGGAAACCGACAAGAGAAAACAGGGGCTGTTCAGGGTAGGAGACAACATTCAGGGCGGCTCCATTAAGAAAATCCTGAGGGGAAAGGTCATTCTCAGTGTCGAAGACAGAGATGAAATACTTACTATGGAGGAATCGGCCAAGCGCTCAAGAGAAAAGGCGCCCGCAGGACTGGAAGCCGCACCGTAACGGTCCGCCGTTCAGATGTTGAAGCGTCCCTTGCAGACATTAACAAGCTCATGACAGAGGTGCGGGTACGGCCTCACTATAAGGACGGCCAGCCAGACGGGCTGGCCATAAGTAGGATCAAGGCAGGTTCTTTCTTTTCGAAATTAGGACTCAGAGATGGAGACGTTGTGCAGGAGATAAATGGCAGCGGCATAAAAAGCCCGGATGACATACTCAACTTGTATCAGCAATTGAAATCGGGTTCTGAGGTAGGATTGCAGATAGACAGAAAAGGCCGCCAGGAAACGATCAACTACAAATTCAGGTAAAGCCGTGTACACTTCGTATTTTGGTTTCAAGGAAAACCCCTTCAGTCTTACACCGGACCCCAACTACCTCTATCTCAGCCGCCACCATAAGGAGGCCTTTGATCACCTCCTTTATGGAATCAGCGAACGTAAAGGGTTCATCGTCATTACAGGGGGCGTTGGTACGGGGAAAACCACCCTGTGTCGGGCACTCCTTGGTACGCTTAATTCTTCCACCAAAACAGCGTTGATTTTCAATGTCTACCTCTCTGACATCGAGCTTCTGAGGACCATCAACCAGGAGTTTGGCATTGATACCAACACGCAAAGTCAGAGCAAGAAGGACCATATCGACAGCTTGAATCAGTTTCTGCTGGAGACCTTCAGCCAGGGAGGCAATGCGGTCCTCTTGATTGATGAGGCCCAGAATCTTTCTCATTCGGTTCTTGAGCAGATACGAATGCTCTCGAATCTTGAGACCGAAAAAGAGAAATTGGTTCAGATCGTTCTGGCAGGGCAGCTCGAACTGAAAGACGTTCTGGCCTCCCCCGCTTTAAAGCAGCTCGATGAGCGCATTATGGTCCGCTATGATCTGAAACCCCTGGAAAGAGAGGACGTCCAGGGTTACCTGGAGCATCGGTTGGTTGTCGCGGGCGGCAGAGGGAATGTGCGGTTCACTAAGGGTGCCGTGGAGGCCCTCTACGCTTACTCCCAAGGAAATCCAAGGCGGATCAATGGCGTCTGTGACAGGGCACTCCTCATTGCTTACTCCAAAGACGAGTCCACAATATCCAAGAAGACAATTCAGAAGGCAATTGAGGACGTCCGAGGGGATGTCGCAGTCGGACCCGCGCAAAAGAGTTACTGGTCTCAGAAAAGAGCCACCGCCTTCTCCGTGCTCCTGGTGCTCCTGCTGGTCATCGTGGGTGGCATCGGCGGGTGGAACCTGAGAAAAGAGATTGCTGGACTCATCGCAGAAAAACAGACTATCGGTCCGGTCCGCACAGTCCTGGAGAACAAGGGGCATAGTGAACGCTTACTGGTCGAGCAGGAACCCGTGGCGGTCAAAAGCGATACGATCCCGTCTCTGCCTGCAGAACCCGGGAAAGGATTAGCGGGCGGCTTGTTCCTTGATGAACAGGCAAGCCTTGGAGAACTCTTCAAGCGGTTCGACCCAAGGGATCAAGGTGGTGGAAAAGTCCACCTCGGGCTGTACACGTTCCATACAGACCCCGAATACTATGTTATGTTCAAGAAGCCTTTTCGGGTACGCGTGGATGCGGCCGCCGGCGAGCTCGGCTCCGGAAGCGCCGGGGTCCTCAACAGCCCTCAATACCTTCTGATCAAAGAAGTCATAGCCGATGGTGCCGTTGCCGTCGATGCCGATGGTGACGAGCATCTGATCGACAGGCATTTCATTTTGACCCATTGGGACAGAGAGGTCTGTTGGGTCTACCCGTATGAGAACAATGATGATAGTCTGGCCAGAGGCATGAGCGGCCTGCCTGTCATCAAGCTGCAACGAGCATTGGATGAAATCGGGTATTCAGTGAAACCCATCGGCCTTTACGACCAATCAACGTATGATCAGGTTGTGCGGTTCCAGAGGGATTTTTCATTGAAGGCCGATGGGATCGTGGGTACTCGTACCAAGGGCCTGCTGTATCAAATGAGCAATGAGCTATATCCATGAGGCGCTGAAGAAGGCGCAAAAGGAAAAAGACGGGCGTCATCATGAGTACCAGGGGATTGCGTCCACGCCAGGGGAAAAGCTGAGGTTCTTCTCTGGCAAAGCGCCGTGGCTCGCATCGCTTCTCTTGGTCTCCCTTGCTTTTGTGGTCTATTTGTGGTTACCCTCCGGGGACACTGAGGTTCCCGTCATTGAGCCTGCAAGGCCCGAATTGGAGAGGAAAACAGAGGTTCCCGTGGTTGAGCCTGCAAGGCCCAAGCTGACGGCACAGCCAAAAAACGCGGTCATCTTGTATGAAAAGGCCAGGGCTTTTCACAAGCGCGGTCGGTTGCAGGCAGCCAAGCAGCTCTATAAGAAAACCCTCAGCGCCGACCCGGGCCATGTAGACGCATTGAACAATCTGGGAGTCATACAGCTCCAGGAGGGGAATTACCCGGCTGCTCGCACGTCCTTTACAGAAGCGATCCAGCTTCAACCGGATTATGTGGACTCTCACTACAATCTGGCGTGTCTCAATTCGCTAGGAGGTGAAGCGTCCCAAGGTCTTGTCCATCTAAGAAAAGCCGTTATGGTGGACCCGGCAGTCAAGGGATGGGCCCGAAGGGACGCAGATCTTGAAAACCTGCGTGGGCTGCCGGGGTTTGAAGAGATAGTGGGGAATGAGTAACGTGTGGAATAGTGTGGGTGTGTTCCAAGCAGAACAAATTTCTTAAAATCTGAGAGACAGGTGATCATGAGATCAAAAACGATAATGGGACTGGTTTTCTGCTTTCTCTGTGTTGGCGTGTGGCTACTTGCAGATCATTCCGTGGTCCGTGGGGCGCGTGTTGCGGGAGAAGAAGGCGTGACACCCGCGGCTCCGGAAGCTGCCAAGCCACCTCCCGAACAACCCCCCGCGGTGATGCCCCCCGAGCAACCCCCGGTGGTGGGGCCCCCTGAGCAAGCCCCTCCTCCTGAACGGCGTGTCCAACGTCCGGCGCCCCCGCCCCCTGATAAGCGTGTTGAACGCCCGGCACCCCCGCCTGAAATAAGGGAACGCCCGAGGCCGACACCAGCACCGGTAGAAGAAGCGCCCGATGAGCGCTATGTGACCATCGACTTCGACGATGTGGACATTGCCCTTTTCATAAAATTCATCAGCGAACTGACAGGAAAGAACTTCGTCGTTGACAAAGCGGTGCGGGGGAAGGTGACGATTATCTCTCCGACCAAGATATCCGTGAAAGAGGCATACAAGGTTTTTGAATCGGTTCTGGAGGTCCACGGTTTCACCACAATACCGTCAGGCAGTGTGGTCAAGATCGTGCCGGCTGTTCAGGCCCGGTCAAAGAACATTGAAACACGTTTGCGCGAGGAGGCAATCGATCCGGAAGACAAGGTGGTGACCCAACTGATTCCGCTTGAATATGCCAACCCCGATCAGCTGAAAAAGCTCTTTGCCCCCTTAATATCCAAGAGCAGCGTGATGGTCTCGTACCCGCCAACGGGCATGCTCATTGTTACTGATGTGCTTTCAAATATCAAACGCCTCTTCAGTATTGTTGAGGTCATTGATGTGGTGGGTATCGGCCAAGAGATCACCGTGGTCCCGCTGGAGCATGCAACAGCAACGGTCATAGCTAAGTCCGTAACGACTGTCTTCCAGGCTAAGGCGAGGACAAAAGGCGCGCCTGTGCGACCGAGTATCAAGGTGGTCGCCGACGAGCGCACGAATTCTCTGATAATTGCAGCCACCGAAGACGACACATTGAAGGTCAGGCAGCTTGTTAAACTGTTGGATAGAGAGGTGCCGCGTGGAGAGGGAGATATCCGCGTTTATTATCTGCAAAATGCAAACTCTGAGGACCTGGCTCAAGTTCTAACGGCCCTTCCTTCCAAGCAGCAAAAAGCGATGCCCAAGGGAAAAGCCCCGGTCATTTCCAAGGAAGTCCAAATTGTGGCCGATAAGGCGACCAATTCCCTGGTCATCACGGCCAACAGAGACGACTACCTGATCCTTGAAGACGTAATCGAGAAGTTGGATATTCCGCGGCGGATGGTCTATATCGAAGCCCTGCTCATGGAAGTGAGCGTGGACAAGAGATTAGAAATAGGCGTGCGATGGCACGGGGTGGATGAGATTGGAAGTTATAATGACAGAACAGTTGGTGGTTTTGCAAGCTCGGTGCCGCCTAACGTGAATATCCCGACTCTTGATCCGATAACCGCCACGGGCATATTTCCGCCCGGGTTTTCTGTAGGGGTCTTGGGCGAGGCTATTGAAATTGGCGGCATTAAGTTCCCGAACCTGTTAGCGGTGGTCAATGCCTTCCAGAACGATGCCGATGTACACATCATATCAACGCCCCAGATTATGACAATGGATAACGAAGAGGCGGAAATCATCGTTGCTGACAATATTCCTTTTCTCACCAGACAGGAGACCACTTCCGCAAATATAGATTACAGCTCATACGAGTTCAAGGATGTGGGTACTACGCTCAGGATTACACCCCAAATAAATCAGGAAAGATTTGTCCGTTTGGAGATATTCAACCAGTTGGCACAGGTGGTCGAACAAGAACGGGTAGGGCTACCAACGACTCTGAAGCGCGAGGCCAGGACCACCGTGGTCATAAAGGATGGACACACGGTGGTGATTGGCGGATTGATCGATGAAACGATGACCCAATCCACTTACAAAACACCCTGCCTTGGGGACGTCCCCTTCTTTGGCTGGCTTTTCAAATCAAAATTGGATGACAACGATAGAACCAATCTTTTCATTTTTATCACGCCCCATATCGTCGAGAACCCCATGGAGGCTGATGTCATATATGAAGATAAGAAGGAGCACATCGACAGGGTTAGGATGAAGGAAGGCGTGATCAAGATGTACGAAAAACCGGCCCCTGAAGATGAGAAGACCGAAGCTGACGGGACCGAAGCCGCCAAGACGGAAGGCGAGAAGACAGAGAGCGAGCCGCCTGACGGCGAGAAGACAGAAAGCGAACTGCCTGAGGGCGAGAAGATAGAAAGTGAGAAGACTGAATAGACGTCGGGTTAGGGAGGCATGAAACGGATCGGAGAAATACTAAAAGAGACCTGCGGTCTTTCAGAAGAAGCCCTTGCCGAGGCCCTTGAAGTTCAAGAACAAAAAGGAGGTCGCATCGGAGAGATCCTGATACAGCAGGAAGCGATTTCCGAATCAGACCTGTTGAAGGCTCTTAGCATCCAGTTTGGTCTCCCCCTTTTGTCCCTCCTCCCCACCGGAGATCTCGACACCGCTTTTGCCGAAAAGATACCGATTCAATTTCTCAAGAAATACAAGATGGTCCCGGTCGTCACTTCGAACCAGGCGGCCATTGCTGTGAATGACCCCCTTGCGTTTCAACCGCGGGACGACTTGTGCTTGAGCCTGGGATGGGACGGGGCACAAACCGTGCTTGCCCCTTATTCGGCAATCCTCTCGGCGATTAATTTTGCCTATGACATGAGCCAGGCTTCTGCTGAACAGGTTATTCAGGACATGCATGAGGACGGAGACAGTGACCTGATTCTTTCCGAAATCGAAAGAACGGCGGATCTTTTGGATGAGACGAGTGAGGCACCCATTATCAGGCTGGTCAATCTGATGCTTTCTCAGGCAGTGAAGGCGCGTGCCAGTGACATTCACGTTGAACCGTATCAGGATAAGCTGAACATTCGCTACCGCGTGGACGGCGTTCTGTATGACAGACTCAGCCCGCCAAAGCGCATTCAGTCAACACTCGTGTCTCGCATCAAAATCATGGCCAAACTGAACATTGCCGAAAAGAGGCTCCCTCAGGATGGCCGGATGGAGATCAAAATCGCTGAAAAGAACGTGGACATTCGCGTTTCTACCCTTCCCACCGCCTTCGGGGAGCGGGTTGTTCTGAGATTGCTTGACAAATCAAATGTACTGCTTGAGCTTTCCGACCTTGGCATGCCTCAGGAGAGACTTAAAACCATTGACGGTCTTATCCGGACCCCCTACGGCATCATCCTGGTCACGGGTCCTACAGGAAGTGGAAAGACCACGACCCTTTATGCTGCTCTCACCACGATCAATAATACCGACATCAATATTATCACCATAGAAGACCCCATTGAGTACCGGATTGAGGGGATTGGGCAGATCCAGGTTAACCCCAAAATCGGACTCAATTTTGCCAATGGGCTCCGGTCAATCGTTCGGCAGGACCCGGATGTTATTCTAATAGGCGAGATCCGGGATCTGGAAACCGCAGAGATTGCTATCCAGTCTGCTCTGACCGGGCACTTGGTCTTCTCCACCCTTCACACCAACGATTCTGCGAGTTCCATCACTCGGCTCATCGACATGGGGATACAGCCGTTTCTGGCCACCTCTTCTGTCATCGCCATATTGGCCCAACGACTAGTCCGTGTCGTCTGTAGTAGTTGCAGAGAGCGGTATACGCCGGACGAAGAATCGTTGAAGAGCATTGGGATAACGCCAGAGATGTCTGCCGGCAGGGACATTTTCCGTGGGAGAGGTTGCCCCAAGTGCCTTGATACGGGCTATTTAGGAAGGGCGGGCATCTTTGAGCTGATGATCCTTGATGATTCCCTCAAGAGTCTTATCCTGCAGACCTCGGATGCCAATGCCATAAAGCGCAAAGCAATGGAGCAGGGAATGGTTTCCCTCCGCCAGGACGGAGCCCAGAAGGTTTTGGAGGGAATTACGACCATCGAAGAGGTGTTTCGGGTGACCCAACAGTAAGACATCACAACGTTATGATGTCCCTCAGCCCAGGCAAAGCAGACGCGTCTCAAGTCTTTTGCACCATCGTAATATCTCGTTTGGGATATGGAATTTCGATCCCTTCTCTGTCAAAGGCTTCCTTCACCTTATCGGTCACATGAGAGATTGTGTCCATCCGCCTTCGGGCGTCCTTGATCCACACACGCAGCTGAAGGTCCACTGACGATTCCCCGAATCGCCTCACCACTACTTTAGCAGGCGGATCTCTCAACACCCATTCTGCTGTCTTAGCCACGTCCAGAATAACCGATTTTGCCTTCTTAATGTTTGTATCGTATGAAACCCCGATCGGAATTCGAACGCGGATATCCTCTGAGAGCGTCGTGTAATTGACAATATCACGCGTCATGATCACGTTGTTGGGAATGATGATCACAATGTTGTCTGTGGTTCGAATCTTAGTGGCCCTGAGGCCGATATCGATGACATCCCCCCACGTCGCCGAGTCCCTGGGTGATGACCACACCTCGATGCGATCACCGATCTCAAAGGGCCGGTCAACAATCAGCAGAATCCCGGCTATGAGATTCGACAAGGTATCCTTGGCTGCAAAGCCAATGGCGATGCCCGCCACACCGGCCCCCGCCACAAAAGGCATCACGTTCATTCCCAACAAATCAAGAGCAAGCAAAAAGGCAATGGCGAAAATGACAATACCGGAAAACTTACTCAGAAGATCGAAGACAATGTCGTCTATCTTGGTCTTGCTCTTCTTGATGACGTTATCGTGGAAGTAGCTTAGTAGGACTATAGTGAAACTCTTGACGGGAAGGGCCAAGAAGATAATCAACGCCGCATAGAAGACCTTCTCCAGGGCCGGTATTTTGAAGACGTT
>JAFDFO010000311.1 GCA_019309815.1 Deltaproteobacteria bacterium | reverse complement strand
AGCTGGTACAGATCAACGGCCCCCTTGTCACTAAATGCAATGACAAAAAGAAAGGCAAAAAGCATCACCATCCCAGCTGTGACAATTATCTTATCTTTGTTTGTCATATCCCTCTATTCTGAGAAACTGAAGACATCTGGTACCTTACCTAGTGTCGTGTCCCGGGAATAACTTACATAATTCCATGATAGTCTCTTCCCGCATAAAGACACGCGTTAAATCCGAAATTCGAATATCGAAGCACGAAACAAATCCGAATGACCAAAATTCAAATGACCTAAACATTCTCGCAACCTGTTTAGAACATTAGAGAATTCGGATTTTGGTAATTGTTTCGAATTTCGGATTTCGTGCTTCGAATTTTGTACTTTAACGAATCAACGCGGATATCATCGATGCTTTGACTTTTGTAAAGAACTTCTGGGACATAACACTATATGAAGGTTGCGCAAACGGAGGGAGAAGATATGGTAAGAGGAAGATCAGAGAAAGGTGGAACAAAGCAGGTCAAATCTGCTACCAAGGGTGCAGCTAAGAAAAAGGCACCCTTAAGAAGGCCCGGTGCGGCGGATCTGGGGATCAAGAAGCAGTATCTCAAAAGCAGAAAGATCTGCAAGGTGACATTCAGGTTGCCCAGGATCGCTGCTCCCAATGCCAAGGTTGTATGCATAGTGGGCGATTTCAACGGGTGGGGTATTTACGCCAATCCTATGAAAAAGTTGAAGACTGGAGACTTCACCATTACCCTCGAAGTCGAACCTGGGAGGGAATATCAGTTTCGCTATTTGATCGACGAATACAGATGGGAAAATGACTGGAATGCTGACAAGTACGTCAAGAGTCCCTATGGGAGTGACAACTCTGTCATCATCGTCTGATCTATTGTTTAATGCCCCTCTTAAATATCTCTGCAAAGGTTCGCAGCTCCATCTATATGCGGTAGGTAGTCTGCCACGGGGGGAGAATATCAAATCGTTCAAGGGAGATGACTTATGTCGAATTTGGCCCAAAAGCATACCAAGATAACGTCCTTCTACCTCCTTACGAAATCCAACCCCAAGTTGAGATCAGAACTCCGCCAGCACTCGAAGTGGAAAAAAGCGGTACTGGTGATACCGCTTCTGGCATCTGAATTTACGGATGCCGAGAATCGACCGGTCTTTGAAAATATATTAAAGAGACTTCGCCCCGCTTCCTACCTTTCTCGAATCATTCTTGGACTTGACCAGGCTGATTCATCAGACGCACGCGAATTAGCTCGTTTACTTGATAAGCACGGATTGAAGAATTGCCTCATCCAGCACAATGAAGGTCCCGGTTTTTCCGCCATTTACGACAAGCTGTCAGAGGCGGGGTTTGATCTCAGCGTGAGGGGGAAAGGGAGAAACATGTTCCTTTCCTTTGGGATTGCCATTGCCCTGGGGGCCCGAAGCGTAGGCCTTGTGGACGCCGACATCCGTACCTTCCGAAGAGAGCATTTGGACCGATTGTTCTATCCGGTCCAGGTCTTGAATTACCAGTTCTCCAAGGCCTTCTATGCCCGCTTTAAGGATGGACAGATGTATGGCCGGGTAAAAAGGCTGTTGCTCGATCCTCTGCTAATCGCCCTCAAACGGAAATTCACTGAAACCAAAGAAGAAAAGATATTGCGCCTGGTCGATTTTCTCCTTACATTTAATTATCAACTCTCCGGAGAAGTCGTTTTTGACACGAGCCTCCTTAAACGCATGCATTTTGCCATGAACTGGGGCGTGGAAGTCTTCACGCTCATAGAAGTGTACCGTAAGGCAACGAATATTGCTCAAGTGGAGATTTGTGATGGCCCTTTTGATCACAAGCATCAGTTTCTGTCTCGATCGGACAAGGATAAAGGCCTCCACAAAATGGTGGTCGATATTGTCACAACACTTTTGAGTGCCCTAGTTATTGAGGAGGGGTTGGAAATCTCGGATCATTTCGTCAGGGATCTTACTGTGACTTATCTGGATGTTGCAGATAACCTAATAAAAATGTATGGAGACAATGCTGCCTTTTCCGGCCTCGAGTATGAAGCCAACGTGGAAGAGGAACTGGTTCATGGCATTGTCAAAGATGCAATCCTGCATGCAGGGGATCTGCTGGTTTCGCCTTATCGGCTCGCTGAGCGGTTCAGTGCTTTTGTAGGCAGTCACGAAGCCTTTGAACCTTTTGTGGCATCCGGCTTACTAAAAGCGATTTCTACGTCCGCCCAAAAGAGTCGAGACCAGCTTTTTGAAACGCCTCACACTGTTTCTTGGGAGAGGGTTGAGCGAAAAATACCCAGTATTCTTTATGACATTATTGATGTCGTGGAGAAGGAAAAGCGGCTTTATGTCAAATAATTGAGGATCATCTCCCGATTAGTTGTAGTTAATTTAGGGTAGAATAAGTATGTCATCTCCAATTTAGCAGATGTGATCCCAAAGGGTTCAAGGGTTCAAGGATTCAAGTGAAAACCAAAGAAATATTCAAAGAAAGGAACCCAGATTTTTGGGCTTCATTGAAAAAAGTGAATTGGGTACACTAAAGAAAGACATCGCAGAAATCGAAAGAATGTTAACGGCGCTGATAAAGTCTTTAGAAAACAAACCCTTGAATCCTTGACCCCTTGAATCCTAGGACCCTCTTCTCCAACTAAATTGGAGAAGAATCATAATTGATTAACGATAGGGAAGAGCAAGTAAAAGGGGTTACAGCTAAGGCTGTAACCCCTTTGTTCTTCTGGCAGGCGGTTGGTGACATGATCCGCAGAGTTCTACCGCGCAAATGAACCGATCTCACGGGATCGATAGACAACCAATCGCGATTGTATTATTTCTCTAATCTATGACGAAATGAGCCCGTCTGTTCAGTGCCCAGGCTTCTTCACCGCTTGCTGGATCGAGCGGTTTCTCTTCGCCATAACTGATGGGTGTAAGGCGTTCAACTGCGATTCCCGAATCCACCAGAAAAGTCTTGACACTTTGGGCACGTCGATCCCCGAGAGCTATGTTGTATTCATTGCTCCCGCGTTCATCGCAATGGCCTTCGATGATAACCGAGACGTCAGGATTGTCTTTTAGCCATTCCGCGTTGTCCTTCAGCATTTCCAGGACATCAGAAAGGAGAGTCGACTTGTCATACTCAAAGTATACATTCTCATGCGGGAACTTCACTGCGGGCGGCTCTTCCACGGGCGCCTTTACCACGGGCGGCTCTTCCACGGGTTCCACTGCCACAGGTCTTTCTCTTACATCCGGAACCCATTCAGGCCCACACTCAGGTTTGGCACAGGAAACTACAAACATGAGCCCCGGAATTACCAGCGCAAGCGCTAAGCCTATCCAGAACCCTCCTCTGAAGCAATAGTAAGTTGCTCAAACTTATTTTTGATGTGCTTTCGTCCTGGCCTGTATGGTTCCCGGCGGCCGATGGAAAATGAAGTCGGCCATCCTCTTTGAAACCTCCTAATTACTTGAAACCGGATAAAAAGTCAAGTGTTCAGAATCCTATGCCTCATCAGGCCATCGCTCGGCAGTGAGATCAGATTAGCCTGTTCTCCATGGAACCCCGGAGGACGACGCTGATCCGTCCCGTTAGCATTGATTTCATAGATGTTGGATGGCCTTTCCTGGGGGAAGTGAGGTGTGTGAGGGTACCGTCCGGAGACGACAAACAGAAGAATTGCTTACGCTCGAGTCCCGCCAAGGCGGGACTGCAAGGCTCTCTAATCGGGCCCTGGAGGTTGCCACCGCCGTGCCTAGGTCAAATTTGTTTTACATATTGATAGCAGTGTGATATGAAAATAAATTCATCACTACAGTCATATCCATCTGCAATAATAGATATGTCGTAACGAATACCGCAGATTGAACAAAGGAGGCCCGGAGATGAAGGCATACTTTAAGTACCTAGGCATTCTTGTCGTAGGCGTTCTTGTCTTGGGGGGTAGTAGCGCTCAGGGAGAAACCCTGCAGGATGCGATCAA
>JAFDFO010000310.1 GCA_019309815.1 Deltaproteobacteria bacterium | reverse complement strand
CAGGTTCAAGCAAGAATTCGGCCTATATTCAATCCGTGAGATCGACGGAAGGGATTTGGGTGTGTCCCTGACCCTCAATCATCAGCTCATTTTTGCAGCTATGGGAATGCGTCTGTTGGTAAAGGGATGTGACGACTTAAGTGACCAGTTGAAGGGCTTTTATGGTCTGCTGCCGGACAACATGCTCCTGAGACGAGATGGTCTTATCCATCACCATGTCCGTCGGGGACGAAGTCAATTTGGGCGTAACTTGTTCGACATCGCGTTGTTCTGGTACCGACGGAAGATAGCTGACCGTTCCCAAGGATATCAGTCGTTTAACCTGTTTGCCATGGCAACAGCTCGACGAAACTACCCGGGTAGCGCCGTGTGGAAGAATGAACAGTTAAATGCCATTTTTCCTAAGGTTCTCGAGTACGCTCTTCATCCCGCATACCTCCGGTCCATTGTAGATAATCCGTTTTCTTTGGCTTATCGTCTCACCGGGCCTGAGATTCTCTGGTTCAAGAAGACATTCTCTTTGTCGGGGGAGGAACTCGGCCTGCATCAGTTGATAAAGGTTCAGTTCGAACGCCACTGGGATCCGAAAACGGGATTACTATGCAGAAATACCGATGATCCAGAGACGCTTTCCTCTCGTATCTATGAGATGTGTTATCTCGTAGAACAGTAGCGCCCGCAAAACATAGCTTGGCTTCTTAGATCTTGGGGTCAGAAGGGGAGAAGCCGTAAGCAACGCGAGATTGTAGGGCTCCTCAACATCAGTCTGGGCCGCCCCATTCCTCTATAACTATGACTAAGAAGAGGATCGTCATTTCTACGTTTGTTTTACCGATGACAATTCTGCTCAATCTGGCATTTGGAAGATACGGGAATTTGATGAATACCATGTGGATCCGACTAAGACTTCAAGAAAGCCAAAGATCCTCCCGCACCGGTACTTTCCGGATCATGAATACAGCGTCTGGATTGACGGGAATATGTCTATCACTGGAGATATTCGCGAGCTGATCGACCAATACCTTGTTCGCGAGCCAATGGCCATGTGCAGGCACCCTGAAGGCCGCTCCTCCATCTACGAAGAGGCTGAAGCCTGCATTAGACTCGGCAAGGATGACAAGGATGTCATAGAAAGACAGGTGAATCGTTATCGGGCCCAAGGGTATTCATACGAGCAGGGCATCCCTGCCGCCATGGTCATGCTGAGGAGACACCATGATCGGAAAGTCATTGAGACTATGGAGGACTGGTGGGCAGAGCTTTCATCTTTCAGCAGGAGAGATCAACTCAGCTTTCACTTTGCAGCGTGGAAGAATAAGCTCCAGTATGCAGTCATTGATGACAACGTTCGGGACAATGTCTATTTCAAGTGGAGGCCTCACTACTCAAAGTCAAGACAAAAGGATCTTGAGCAGCGGATCCCCGGTTGTGACATCGTGGTACCCGTCTTCAACGGCCTCACTTACGCCAAAGACTGCATCAACTCCATTCTTGAACACACGAGAGAATCTCCATACCGACTGTATATCATAGACGATTGCAGTGACAGTTTCACCAGAGAATATTTGACCAGCCTGTCCACAGATCACCCGCAAATGAATCTCCATCGTAATGCTGAAAACATAGGTTTCCTTAAATCATGTAATCTTGGCATGTCTCTGGGTCGGGCGCCATATGTGGTTCTTGTGAACAGCGATGTCATTGTCACGCCGGGTTGGCTTGACCGCCTAATTCGCTGTGCTGAATCGGATCCGCGTATTGCCTCAGTCAATCCGTTTACAAATCATGCTTCCAACATCAACATCCCCATGGCACCCGGTGCCAACTTCTACGGGATGGATAAAGTTCTAAAAGAGAATTCAGAGAGGAGATATCCTGATGTTGTCACGGGCGTCGGTTTCTGCATGCTTTTGCGGCGCTCCGCACTGGAAGACGTTGGTCTTTTTGATGAGGCGTACGGACGAGGATATTGTGAAGAGTCAGATCTGTGCATGCGCCTGACCACCAATGGCTATCGTACTGTCGTTGCCGACGACGTGTATGTCTACCACAAGGGTCGCGGAACCTTTGCCGACCGCGGAGAGCGATATAAACACAATCGGAGGATATTTGACAGACGCTGGCGCAAAGAATACGAACGCCAGTTTCGGGATTTTATCTCCAAAGCCCCCCTGAAACCAGCACAGGATATGTTTCGTGTAGAGCAGCAATGGGATCCTAAACCCTCCATGAGGGAAACATACAGACGCATGCGTGAACGAATGCGAGGCCGTGAGCATTTCGGAGTAGTCCGTGAAGCTGTGCGAGGCCTGCGTCGGCTTCCTAAGGCGAAACGCGGCATCGCAACACCTGGTTCGGTAGCAAAGGTGACCAGGCATAATCGCTTGAGGGTTACCTATGTTCTTCACCATCTGGCCGTGGCAGGAGGGGTGTTGTCTGTTGCACAGCTCGTAAATGAGCTCATTCTTCTTGGGGTTGAAGCTCGTATTGTTGCCTTGAGGGAATATCCTGAGATTTATGACTGGAAGTTTTTTACTCGGCCTATCATATTTCATACTGTTTCGGATCTCGTGAAACAGTTCCCGGCAACCGATATTGTGATGGCCACGCATTGGACGACAGCGCCGTGGGTTGCTCAGGTAGTGCAAGCCGGGCGGGTCCATAAGGGTATCTATTTCATTCAGGACTATGAGAGCTGGTTCTTCCCTGAAGAGGATAGTCAGTCAAGGGCAGAGGTAAAGGAAACTTATGCACTTATTCCTGACAAGATTGTGAAGTCAGACTGGTTGAAGGGTCTCCTGGCCAAAGATGGCCATAGGTCCGAAAAGATCCGTCTGGGTATGGATCTGTCCCTCTTCTATCCGCGCAATAACGAAAAGAGTTCTCATCCAGTGGTGCTTGCCATGGCCCGTCCCGGCACGCCTAGGCGTGGTTTTCCCCACGTCGTAGAGGCTTTAAAGCGAGTCAAAGACGCGATGCCTGAAACGGAAATCGTGCTGTTTGGGGACTACTTGTCGTCGCGCAAGATCCCCTTTTCCTATCGCGATGAAGGCATAGTGACGGATCAGAACAGACTTGCCGAGCTCTATTCTACTGCTGATGTGTTCTTGGACGGGTCAGACTTTCAGGGTTTTGGCCGCACGGCCCTGGAGGCGATGGCCTGTGGCACAGCCTGCGTGTTGACAGACGTTGGCGGGGTAAAAGAGTATGGACGGGATGAGGAAAACTGTCTGCTGGTGCCTCCAAAAAGCCCCACGGTTTTTGCCGATGCCATTATTCGCACATTGCAGGATAATGGCCTTAGAAAGAAACTGGTGCGGAACGGTTTGGAGACCGTCAAAGACTATTGCCACAAACGTGAAGCAAAGGAAACACTTGCATTTTTTCAACGGATTGTCAGCAGTTAGAGTTGAAGAAAGTCGAGTCGCTGCAGGGAGCCTCAATAGCCTCC
>JAFDFO010000309.1 GCA_019309815.1 Deltaproteobacteria bacterium | reverse complement strand
GCAGATGCGACCGCATACGCCGGGCAAAGGATTCAGCTTCCTTATTGAAGCAAAGGCCTCCTCGAATTTCCTCTCAGCAATGAGCTGGATATATTCCCTCGCATCGGTCAGAATCGGACAAGCCAACTGACACGGGGGGTGGTCTCTATACTCACTATTCGTCGTGTTAGACATTCTCTAGATCATCTCACTTTGCATCATTGGAGTTATGGAGTACTGGAGTAATGGTTAAGAAGAAGAGCGAAGGAGTCTTTGTTTCTTTTTCCAATACTCCATCACTCCAATACTCCAGGGTTTTATTACTCCAACACTCCATTACTCCCAGTTCACAGTATAGATAAAGCCTCACCAACCTACCGAATCTCTCAGCAGGATTGAGAAGTGTTTCGGATCACATGTCGCGTCTCATGGCCATGTCAAAGAGGACCCTGTCTTTCTCTTCCTGAATCCCCAGGGCCTCTCGCGCCTTCTCAATGTGACGGATCATCATCCGAGCCATCTCTGTGGGATCTTCTTCAACAGCCCACATGCCGCCATACTCTTCTTGGATTTCTCTGAACAGATAGTCCGTTAGAACTTTACTCCCTGTGGTTGGAAACGTCCTGCCAAATACCACATAGAAGCCACTGGCCACACAGTACTGACCGATGGCTATGGCTTTCTCACTCATCCACTCCGGTGCGCAACCGGCAGCAGGGACCTGACTGATATCGTCACCGAGTCCCCCTTCCTTGACAATCGCAGTAGCAGCAATAAGTATTCGGCTGTTGTCCACACAGGACCCCATGTGCAGCACAGGCGGCATACCCACGGTCTCGCAGACCTCTTTCAGGCCGGGGCCTGCCAGTTCGGCCGCTTCGGGCCTCAAGAGGCCGTCTCGGCCGCATGCGGTGGCTGCGCATCCGGTCACCAGCACGAGGACATTGTTGGCAATCAGTTCCCTGACCACGGTGGTGTGCACCTTTCCGGACTCCACGCGGCAGCTATCGCATCCCACGACTGCGCCCACACCACGGATACGGCCATTGATGATGTTGTCATTCAGGGGCCGGTAGGAGCCCCTAAAGGTCCCGCCCAGCATATGATTTATGGTCTCGTGGCTAAAACCTGCCACCACGTCCATTTTCTGATCAGGGATATGGACCTTTCCCCTGTCCTTGAACCTGCCAATGGCTCGAAGGGTAAGATCTCTTGCAGTCTCAAGTGCATGCTGGTGGTGAAATTCGATATGAGTGGCACCTGGGATTTTGGCCCGAGGCGAAGTGGTAATCAGCTCGGTATGGTAGCACTTGGCCACACCTGACAGGCCTTGCATAACACACTGCACGTCAACCACCATCGCCTCAACCGCACCGGTGGCAAGCACCACCTCTTGCTGAATAAAGCCGCCTGCGATGGGGATGCCACGGCGCATCAACACCTCGTTTCCCGAGCAGCACACGCCGGCCAGGTTGATCCCCTTTGCCCCCACTTCCTGGGCCGCTGCCACAATTTCCGGCTCCTGGGCCACCATCGCCATGGCCTCAGGGACCTGGGGTTCATGGCCGTGGATCACAATATTTACATGATCTTCCCGTAGCACGCCAAGATTGACTACCGTTCGAAGCGGCACGGGCGTGCCAAAGAGAATGTCTTGCAGCTCCGTGGCTATCATCGAGGCCCCCCAGCCGTCGGCCAGGGCACAGCGTGTAGACTGGAAGATGAGGTTGTGGTAATCTTGATCGGTGCCCATGTGGGTGCGGTGCATGAGCTCCACCACCTCACGATCCACGCCCCGCGGAAGGACCCCCAGCTTTTTCCACAAGGCCTGTCGCTTTGCAGGCGCCCGGGTCGACATCACAAGGGTCCCTTCCTGCTGGCCGAATTCAGCAAGGCATTTCTCTCCCAGCTCGATGGCAATATCCTGTTTGCTGCGTCCTTCTGTCTTTATTCCGTAAAGGTCGGCTACGAAATGGAGCTTTTTTTCATCCTTGATCTCAAAGGGGGTCTCTCCCCTGGCCGTGTCCAAAAAGGTCAGGGCCGTCTCACGGCCATGGTCCATGTGGGCTGCGGCCCCTGGGGCCACCATGCGGGCAAAATTACGTGCCGCAACCGTGGACGCGGTTGCGCCACAAATACCGATCGATGTAGGATCGTCCTCTATCATCATACAGGGGCCAAACGAACAATTTCGGCAGCAGGTGCCGCCCTGGCCGAAAAGGCAGGGCTGAATGACACGGTCTTCCATGCGCTGCACGTACGTCTTTACGCCTTGTTCACCCGCCTCTTGCAGAATACAGGTGCTGGCTTCACACGCAATGCCCGGGCACTCGTGCTGTGTGAAAGGAATTATCTTTCTGGCCATCATTTACCTCCAGGTTATTATCGCTTTTTGTTATTTTCTAATCGTTAATCGAGAAGTTTTCGATTGACGATTGGTAGTCTATCAATAACGAGTTCCTCAATCCGAAATCGTTGCTTTTGCCGCCGCCACTGTGTTTTTCATCAACATGGTGATGGTCATAGGGCCCACGCCTCCGGGCACCGGCGTAATGGCTGCGGCCTTCTCCTGGACCGCGTCAAAGTCGACGTCGCCCACCAGGATAGCCTTACCTTCCTCGGTTTTACCGATACGATTGACACCCACATCAATGACGACGACACCCTCTTTGACCATGTCGGCAGTGATTGT
>JAFDFO010000308.1 GCA_019309815.1 Deltaproteobacteria bacterium | reverse complement strand
CTTCATAATAAAGGTGTGGGTGCTCGGAACAACGAGAAAATCCGTCATTTCCCTCAACTTTGCCCGTTCCACAGAGACTTTGCCGTCATCCGGTCCCGGAATGAGCGACGATAAAATCGGGTTGAGAGTCATGTCTCCAGCAATAATGCCAACTTCGATGTTTATCGGCTTCAACCTGTTGGGCGTGCTTGCAGGATCGGTTCCCAGCTCTTGGCCGGACGGGCCATGGACCCACTCATATACGAAGAAGTCCTTGAGGTGATCGACGACTTCGGTTCCCTGGTTAGGTGGAGCCAACATAACGAGCCGGCTTCCTTCGGGCAGCGAGTTGGTTTGCAGGTATTGGCGAACAATGATCCCGCCCAGCGAATGGGTAACAAAGTGGACCCTATCGACAGGGCCATCTTTACATTGGGCAATAGCGCGAGGGAGATATACCTCGGCTATCCTTTCTATGGATTCACTGGTCGACGGATAGGCAAAATTGACAACCTTGTATCCCTGGCCTGAGAGATACGTTTCAAGGTCATGCATGGATGATGTGGTTCTAGCCATACCATGGAGAAGAATCACACACTCTTTTTTGTGGCCCGTGGTTGTTGGGTCTGCGGCCGCAGGAATGTTCAGGACTAAAACAGTGAAGACAAAAATGCTAATAGCGTAGCGTTTGAACATGGACGATCCTGCCTCCCGAACGATAAGCCTCCTCACCCATATTTCTGTTCTGATAACATTTTCTGTAGCGATAATCCAATTAAATCACAGACATTTGAGTGAATGCTCTACGTTGTTGGTCAGGAAGTTTGGTCCTCCGTTTTACGGGCACAACTGACCTTCAAGAGCCGGGACATGTCTTCATGACATTACTGCTCTTCAAGATAGAAGCGCCACTTGCAGAACATGTCTTCAGGGTGAGGATCAGGAGGGGCAAAGAGACACTCAACCCGAATACGGTCGTCTATGACCTGAGCAAAAGTTGTAAATTCTCCACGGTGCATTTCCTTGCACACAAACTCGTCCAGGCCACGCCTGAGTCTCGCCTCCTGCGTTGGACAGGAAGGGACAGAGATGATCACTTCATCGTCTGATTCTTCGATTTGATACCCCACAAGAATGCACCAAGGGAACAGCCTCTGGGCCTTCACGAAACCCTTGAGACCCTTTTCCTGAATATCAAATCGGGAGACCAGATCTTTTGCAGCCATGCTGGAAACTCGCTCCCACACCTTTTCATTGATGCGTTCGGCCGTTGGCTGGTCAAAACGCTCCGCAACATAGATGAACCAAAAAGCATCAACGACCCTGTAATGCCAAAGAAGGAACTCAATATACTTCCTTAGTTCCGGTGCCTCCATTGCCTGCAAAATCGCTGTGTCCATCATTCGTTTCCTCTCTTAGTGGTTGAGTCCCCGTCCGTGGATCGATTTAGCGGAGCTACCCTGTTAACCAGAATATCGAATGCTAGATCAGATCAAGTTCCTCTAGACACTTGACTATGCGTTTAAAGCTTCTTTCAATATCGTTATCAATTCCCGCGGATATCCGCACCAACCCATGGCTCAGACCCAACTTCTCCTGGTCTTCTTTAGGAATTTCCGAGGCCGTGCTGCTGCTCGGTGAAGTGAACAGGGTCTTGAAATACCCGAGGCTGACGGCTAAGTACCCAACTTTTTGTTCCTGCATTCTGGTCATCAGTCTGTCGGCATTGTCCTGGTTACCGACATCCACGGCCAGCATACCGCCAAAACCGAACCGCGGATTCATTATTTGTTTCATCAGTTCATGTTGGCCGTGCGATGGCAACCCAGGGTAAAATACCTTAAACCCAAGGTCCTCAAATTGCTCCGCCACATAGAGTGCATTGGCGCTGTGTTTTTGGATGCGAATGTGCAAGCTGTGAAGATTTTTTAGGATACTTGCCGCCCGATAGCTATCCAGTACAGGTCCTAACAGCATTGACGCCCCACCATTAATGCTGGTTAGTTGATTAATGAATTCGTTTGTTGAACATACGCAACCTCCAACACAATCACTGGTACCGTTGATAAATTTTGTTAGGCTGTGAATGACTACATCTGCTCCCAACCGTACGGGCGAAATGGTCATTGGGCTAAATGTGTTGTCCACGACAAGCTTGATTCCATGTTGATTAGCAATTTTGCCTAATTCGGGAATCTCGGCAACTTCCATCAGCGGGTTACTTATTGACTCGCAATAGATCACCTTCGTGTGTTTGGATATAGCGTTCTTGATTGCTTCGGTATCTAATATGTCAACAAAGCGTACCTTTATGCCAAATCTCGGCAGGAAATTCTTAAACAAGGCATAGGTTCCGCCATATATAGTACGACCTGAAATGATTTCATCGCCACCATCGCAGATTTGTAGAATAGTAGTACTTATTGCGGCCATACCGGAGGCAGTCACAAGTGCCGATTCGCTGGCCTCAAGTTCGGCCAGCGCGGCGGAGAGATATTTGTTTATCGGGTTCCAGTGTCTTGAATAGAGGAAGCATCCTTCCATTTCAGTCTCGAATCTATCCCTCATTGTGTCCGGATTCATAAAAGTATACGTCGCGGAATCAGTGATTGACGGGTTAACGCCACCAAACTCACCAAACATCAGGAGATCTTGAATATTACTGCTTGGATCGAATGTCATGGTCGTTATCC
>JAFDFO010000095.1 GCA_019309815.1 Deltaproteobacteria bacterium | reverse complement strand
TGAGGTCGGCATGGCTCATATAGATCTCGAATCGATAAACCATTGCAGAATTTGATTTGTGGCTTCCTCACTTGTCTTTGCCCGAGACAATTCGTAACTCAAGATAACAAGAAACTATGGGTAGTTTTCCAGCCTGGCATTTCCTCAAGATAATTACCACAATCTAAAAAAGGGGCCGTCAAGCCCCCTCCCAACTATCTTCCCAATTATCTTGAATCGGTGACATTTTATGATTTCCCATAGATATCGAAACCGGGTCGGGAGTTCAATGAAAAACGGGTTCAGGTTGGGGCGAGATGTTTGATCGCTTTACATTTAGTTTAAGTATCTGAAGCCGAGCGTTTTTCAAGCGTACTGGCCAATAGCTGTAATGCCTCAGCATTGAAGATTTCAAACACCTATCGGAACATTTTCTGGGTGGCCAGGGTCGGAGCTACATGGCAGATATTGTGAAATGGGGTCAGTTCTTAACAAGTGTTTTTTGTCCGTATCTTTGGTCAGGAAGTCAATCGGTTATGTGACACGTTTATGCTGGGGGCACAAAAGCCGTGAGAAGGTGGTGGGAACAAACCAGATGCGGGTAGTTAAATGCCTTTGTCCGGGAATTCAGTCTGCGTCTAACTCCTTCTTGAGCCACGCCTTTACGTCTTCTTCAAGCGCGTATACACCCTTGAGTTCACAAACATCTTTTTCAAACTGTTCCGGCAGTTCAAATTGAGCCAACTCAACGGCCTCCTCGGAATTACGGCGGATCAAATATATATAATAAGGTTTGTTCCAACAATTGACCGCAAAATAGGTAGAAAAATCACTTTTGGAATGGATAACATACTTGCCGCTTCCCCAATCCGTATTACCCCATTCCAAATAAAGCCTCACTGCATCTGTGGGTCCCAAATCCCAATTGATCTCGTTGATTAGATCGTTTTCCTTTTTCAGCTCTTCCAAAGACAGCATGATTCAATCCTCCATTAGGTGCAAAAGCACGAAAAAGACGGTTCTCCGTGCTTCGCTTCCATCAATGTTTTGATCCTTAGCCTATGACAACTTGCTTCTTTGTACTCCGAGTTCAGAGGGGCTTGTGCTTACGGTCAAGGAGAAAGGTGGAAATAGCTTGTCGCATTCCTATCCCCGGAATGTCCTACAATAGACCCCTTAGATTGCCGGTGCGTTCTGTTTCATGTAATCAACCCCGTTCTTCAGAATCTGGACGCCCGGCGTCAGGTCAGAAGAGGTTGGTTCACCCCGCCGTTTCATGGACTCCTTCCTGCGTGTCCAGTCAGGGTGGTTGGTCCAGTGGTTAAAAGCTTCCGGGTGGGGCATCAAACCAAAAACACGGCCCGTTGGATCACATATCCCGGCAATGTCATGGACTGAGCCATTGGGGTTGAGCGGAAACCGCCCTTCTGCCAGCTCCCCGTTAGGTGTGGAATACTGCAAAACAACCTGTCCGTTGTTGGCTAACTGATTTATTACTTCAGGGGGGGCATAGAGCTTCCCCTCTCCGTGTCGTATGGGAAGCTCTATTTGGGTTATCCCCTTGGTGAACACACAGGGGGAATCGGGATTGCTCAGGAGCGCCACCCAGTCGTCTCTGAAACTTCCGCAGTCGTTGCATGTGAGAGCAACCTGCCTCGTCTCATAATTCCCGTCAAAACCGGGAAGAAGTCCCAGGTTCACCAGGGCTTGAAATCCGTTACAGATTCCCAAGACAAGTTTCCCTGCATCTATGAATTCAAGAATCGCCGGACCCAAGTTCGATTTCATGCGCACCGCCTCAAGCACGCCGGCGCCGTGATCATCCCCCCAACTAAAACCCCCATCAAACACAAGGATGTCATAGTCTTTGAGGGCGTGTTCTCCCGAGATGAGGGAATTGATATGCACCCGGGTCGCTACCGCGCCGGCCAGTTCAAAAGCGTATGCTGTCTCGTAGTCACAGTTCAGACCAAAACCGGTAAGGACAAGAACATGTACTGCCTTGCTATGGGCTCTCTCTGACATTAGGCAAGTCTTCCAGTTCCGTTGACGGAGTATTGGAGTACTGGAGTACTGGAGTATTGGGATTCTCTATGAATGCTGCAATGCTTCATAATTCCATCACTCCATTACTCCAACATAAACTATAGATTTCCAAAAGGTCTTTTCCAGGCTGCCTTCAATTCTGATACAGGGACGCGGATGACCGGGTTGCCTTCCAGGCCGTTAACGACAAAGTCCGTTCCATTTGAGACCATCCCAACACAGGCATGGGGCAACGTTTTGAAAAGAGCCTCAAAAGCCTTACGATGTTCTGGGTTTATGGTCACAATAAATCGGCCAGGAGACTCTGAATAGAGGGCCACGTGGTCTTGCTCCACCTCGTTTCGGGGAACTACAGACAGATCAATGTCCATGCCCAGGCCGCCTGCCATAGCCACGAGTGCCAGATGCACCCCCAATCCTCCGCGATATATACCGTGACATGATGCGACCAGCTCCTCCTGTATGGCCTGGTTCAAAGTCTGGTAAAGTTTCATCGAAGACTCCGGTTGGAGCTCAGGCACATGAAGACCGACATGACCAAAGTGCTCGTAGCACTCAGAAGCTCCGAGCTCATTTCTGGTTTCACCAAGCACATAGACAAGGTCTCCGGCAACCTTGCAGTCCATAGTTACACAGCGGGTGATGTTCGGAATGACGCTGGTGCAGGAAAACTGGAGTGTGGGCAGTGCTGAGACCTTGTGAGTCTTGCCGTCTGGGCCCTTGAGATGACCGTCTACGTACATGCTGTCTTTCCCTGAAAGGAGCGGAATCCCATAGGCCGTGCAGACATCTCTCAAGGCCCAGTTTGCTCGGACCAGTTGTGCAGCCTTGTATTTGCCGTCCGGGTTTTCGACGGGGTCGTATTGTATAGTGGGCCAGCAGAAATTATCCACCCCTCCAATGCGCTCGGGATCCCCACCCACGGCAACCACGCGCCGAACTGCTTCGTCAATGGTGCAGGCGACCATGTGGTAGGTATCGATCTGAGAATAGGCAGGCAACAAAGCCTGCGTCGCGGCTAATCCCTGCACCGATTCGAGCACCGGGCGGATCGCAACTGCATCACTATTCACGTCGCGACCCTTTCCAACAAGAGGTTTGATGACGCTTGTCCCCTGTACTTCATGGTCGTACTGGCGGATTATCCACTCTCTCGAACAGATGTTAGGCCTGGCGAGGATGTCGAGGAGTAAAGTTGAACCATCGTCCAACTCAGCAAGCTCGGGTTCTAAAAGTCCTCGTTTTTCGGGAGGGGTCCATTCGGCGTCAAAGGTCCACTGCGGAAAATGTGATATCATGAAATCAATGTCAACGCTGGCGCAGGTTTCGCCGTCATAGGTGATTTGGAGTTTGCCCGAATCCGTGTAACGACCGATCACGGTACTTTCCACCGCATGTTTTCTGGAAAGGGCGGCAAATTGCTCCCAGTGTTCCGGCTTGACGGCAACCGTCATGCGTTCCTGGGATTCGGAAACCCAGATTTCCCACTGGTCCAAGCCTTCGTATTTCAGGGGGACCTTCTCGAGTTCAACAATGCACCCGTTGCTGAAGCAGGCTGACTCCCCAACGGACGAGGAAAGCCCGCCCCCGCCGTTGTCCGTGAGGAAGGCAATGAGTCCCTGATCACGCGTTTCCAGCAGAAAGTCGTGCATCTTCTTCTGCGTATAAGGGTCGCCGATCTGGACATGTCCTGCAGGCGTATGCGGAGAAAAGCTTTCAGACGAAGCGGTCACGCCGTGAATACCGTCTTTCCCCACACGGCCGCCGCACATGACAATCAGATCACCAGGCGAGGTGGTCTTCTGCTCAGTAGGTTCCCCTTTGATACTGGAAGGCATCAGGCCGATAGCCGTGACAAAGACCAGGCACTTGCCTATGTATCCCTCGTGAAACAAGACATGTCCATACGGCGTGGGGATGCCGCTCTTATTTCCACCGTCGCGCACCCCTTCGATCACGCCATCCAGGAGCCGTCTAGGATGAAGATGGGGTTTGAGCCCCCCCTGGTAATCCCGCGGCCCCACGCAGTATCCATACATCCCCATGACCAACTTTGAACCCTTGCCTGTTCCCATGGGATCGCGGTAGACGCCGACAATCCCGGTGATGGCACCGCCGTATGCCTCCATGTTGGACGGGGAGTTGTGGGTTTCGCCAGTGATCACGTAGTGGTAGTCATCATTGAATTGCCCGACACCCGCATTGTCCCAGAGGACTGAGACGACCCATGGCTTTTGTTTTTGAATGGCAAGGGTTGGGGCTTCGATACAGGTCTCAAACAGGTTGTCCACGACCTGGGTTTCACCCGTGTCAAGGTCTTTGTAGTGGAATAAACCCTTGAAGGTATTGTGGTTGCAGTGATCGCTTCTCGCCTGAGAGATGTATTCCAGTTCGACATCTGTGGGGGCTGAGAGACCGAGGGCCTGGCGCTGTGCAAGCACATCCTCTCTGAGGAAGTAGGCCCTAATTGTAGGGACATCGTTGGGGTTGAGTGCCAGACCGCGCTCTTTACTCACGCGCATGAGGGTCTCGTCACCGTCGATGGGGATCACAGTAACAGTTGGTTTGTGGTCAAGGCGAACTTTCGGGATGATAATCCCCACACCTGTTTCCGGATCCCAATCCTCTCTGGAAAAGACTTTCCACTCCTGGATGAGGTCGTTTGCCAGGAGTTCCCTGGCGATGCGGTCAGCATCGTCAAAAGAGAGGCTGTCGCCCTTCAGGCAATACCGTTTTGAAGTGTAGATCGCCTCGTGTGGTTTCAACTTGATGCGGAGCAGATCTTCTACGGCTTCTTCTGCCGTGCTTCCAGGGTTATCGCGCACTCCCGGCCGACAACCCACCCACAGGACCCAGTCGAAATCGACTGTAAGCGGTTTGTAAGAGGACGTTTGTGCAACGGGATTGGTGAAGATCTCGGTTCGGATAGCTTCAAGCTGATCCGGGGTGAGGTTGCTGTCGATTGTCAGGATAGAGACCGTGCGAACCGACTCAATGGCCAGCCCGAAGTAATCGGTTGCTTTCCTGCAAATAGCGGCCCCTTCGGCATCAAAAAGATCGGGTTTGAGGGTGATTTCTAGACGGGCAGGCCCGCCTGCCATCGCTTGACTTCGGGTGTTGTAGGAGTTGGCTGGTTTGGAATAGCGGGCAGGCATAAGGAATGTCTATCAGGAAAACGGGTTATAGGAAAGGCCGTACTACATGGACCAGTTCACCACAGATGCTCCCCACGTGAGGCCCGCTCCAAAGGTAACCAAGAGCACGCGGTCACCTGGTTTCAGCAGGCCTTCCCGGTTGGCCTCGTCAAGGGCAATAGGGATAGAGGCCGATGAGGTGTTGCCGTATTTCTCGATGTTGGTGTACACCTTTTCCATGGGTATGGCGAGCTTCTCTGCTGTGGCCCGGATGATCCTGAGGTTGGCCTGATGGGGGACCATGAGCTTGATGTCTGCACTTGTAAGGCCGTGGTGGGCGAGGGCCGACTCGGCGATGTCGGCCAGGCAAGAGACTGCTTTCTTGAAAAGCCTGTTTCCTTCCATCTTGACATAAAAAGGCTTTGGTTCGACCGTGTCGAGAATCTCAGGTACTTTGGAGAATTCCTTGGAGCTATAAAGCAGATCCCAAAAGCTTCCGTCAGATTCCAGCTGCGTTGAGAGGATGCCATCGTTGTTTGTCGTGGGGGTGAGCACCACGGCACCTGCACCATCGCCCAGGAGTACACACGTGTTTCGGTCTTCCCAGTTCGTGATGCAGGAAAGTCGTTCTGCCCCAATGACCAAGGCGTTCTTGCAGCTTCCCGTGGCAATGGCGTTATTGGCCACCGACAGGGCATAAAGAAAACCCGAGCATCCGGCGGAGATATCAAAGGCAACTGCCTTGCTGGCTTTGAGAGCCTCTTGTACGAGACAGGCTGCTGAAGGAAATTGGCGATCCGGAGTCACCGTGCCCATAACGATCATATCAAGGGTCTCGGGCGAGATTCCCGCCATTTTCAACGCCTTGATAGAGGCACTGGTGGCGAGATCCGAGGTGTTCTCGCTCTCACCGTTTGAGGAGATGCGGCGTTCTTTGATACCGGTCCGACGTATGATCCATTCATCCGTCGTATCGACGATTGCTTCGAGGTCTTTATTCGTCAGGATCCTCTTGGGTGTTGTGGAGCCGGTTCCGGCAATACGTCCTGTTGTCATGACTGCTACTTTTGGTACTCCTTATTATCGAAGGACTTTGGGTACAAATCCATAGCACATGAGATAACCTTAGTCATCTGTTTTTTGGCTTTTCCGTGCAAATGAGCAGCCCTGAAAAAACCAGGTTTGAACGTTTCTCTAATCCCCGGTTGTTTTGCGTAACATCCTAAAATCCTTCGTTATTTTTCGAGACCAGTGAGATAACAAGGCGGGGTGGAGTCTGTAGAGCCACCAGAAGATGCGGACATAGAAAGGCATAGTGATCACCGCATCATTGCGAGAAACGCCCTTCAGGATGACCCGTACAGCCCGCGTTGCATCAATCAGTCTGAAGGGTATCTGAGCGACGAGGTCTTCTTGACTTACCCTTAGCATGGTCGCTGCGTCGTAGATGCCAGTGCGAATAAATCCCGGACAAACGACGCTCACCTTAACCCCGAGCTGCTTTGCCTCATCCCGCAGTGAGAGAGAGAGGCCGACCACCCCATACTTGGTAGTGGCATAAGCCGTTTCCATGGGAACCGGAACGAGGCCGGCCATGGAAGCAACGTTGACAATATGGCCGAAGCCCTGTTTGACCATGACTTGGTAAGCGCTCGTTGTGCCGTGTATGACTCCCCAGAGGTTGACGTTCACAATATCTCTCCAGAGCGCAAGGTCCATGTCACGCATCTCTCCAGCCACACCGATCCCCGCGTTATTGAATATGTAATTAAGTCGCTTGTGTTTGGAGACTGTCTCATCAATGAGTTCCTGGACTTCGTCTGCTTGTGATACGTCCAGGTGCGCCGGAGTCGCCAGGCCCCCGCCCGAAGTGATGGCTGAGGCAACCTCTTGTGCCCCTTCAGCGTTGATGTCGGCTACAACGACCATCCCTCCTCTTCGACCTATCTCCTGGCAGAGCGCCTTTCCGATTCCTGAGGCTCCACCGGTCACAATCGCAACTTTCTCTTTGAAATCGTCCATCAGTTTCCTCTTTTGTTGCTTCTGCAGACTTTTTTGGCGCCGCTGTGTAGTCTACACATAGTCACTTACACCCTGACAGCCAGACATAGACCGTCTTTTTCCGGTGAATGTTGGGGGAGGAGAGAAAGGAGATGTACCGCCCTCCAGTGTGAGTGGGCGGATACCACCCGGTTAAATTCGTCTGCACCCCGAAATGCGACGTTGTCAGCAACCAGAAGCCCGCCGGGTTTGAGAAGCCGCTCGCAGTGAGATAATGCCCCAGCGTAGCTTTCCTTGTCGATGTCCAGGAAGGCAAGGTCAAAGGGCCCTTGCATCTTCGTCATTTCTTCAAAGGCGTCACCTACCAGGATCTCCACCCGATTTTCCAAGCCTGCCTTTTCGAAATTTGCTTGAGCCCTTCTTGCCATCCCACCATCCCTTTCCAGGGTGACGACCCTTCCCTCGAATACGTCACACGCTCTGGCCAGATAGATACCGGAATAACCTGTGGCCGTTCCCAATTCCAGGATCTGCCTGGCTTGAGTAGCACGGGCCAGTATGAATAGGAGCTCACCCACGACCGGCCCGACGATAGGAATGCCTTCCTGCCTGGCTTCCTCTTCCAATGCCACGAGCAATGCGTCCCTTGGGGGCACGAGCTTCCTGAAATACGCCTCCGGATTCGGAATCATGTTTGACACGTTTCCTCCTGTTTCTTGAATTGACTCATGAGACGCCACTCTGAAGATCTCTTCCTATAGAAAAAGCCTTGCCAAGAAACGAACCAATCCTGTAATAACCCCGACTCTCCGGGGCATATGAAAAAGGCTTTACTTCTTCGACATCAGGGAGCCCTTTCTTTCCAATCACGGCTTCATCGGCTTTCACGTCCATGATTTCGCCTACGAATTGGGTGTGTAATCCTATCTCCAAAGTATGTAAAACCTTGCACTCTAAAACAAGTGGAAATTCTTTGACGTAAGGGGCATCCACCAGATCACTCTTAACAGGTGTGAGGCCGGAGGCAGCGAATTTGTCCTCCTTCTCACCTGAAACGATGCCGAAATAGTCAGCTTCCTTGACATAATGCTCAGAAGGGATGCTGATGGTGAAAGCTTTGTGCGCCATGATGTTGCCGTAAGTATAGGTGGCTTTCCTGAGAGAGACGGCCACGCAAGGTGGACTGGAACAGCAGATTCCTCCCCAGGCAGCAGTCATCACATTCGGTTTGCCGGCCTTGTCATA
>JAFDFO010000094.1 GCA_019309815.1 Deltaproteobacteria bacterium | reverse complement strand
CAGCTTTGTCTCAATGGCCCGGGCCGCATGGCGCGCCACAACACCCGGCTGTACGCCCTTTGCCACCAGTCCCATGAGGTCAGGGTTCTTGGCTATGAGCATCCTGGCAAGCGGTCCTACCTCCATGGGGATCCCGTTGTAACGAGGGGCCTTGATAAAAGTGTAACCTTTTTTCTTGTCCAGGTCATACTTGGTCTCGCCCTTGTACGGATGGGCAGGCTTTATGTCCTTATACCAGCTATACTTCACCGATTCAGTGATCTTGTCTGGATCAAACCCGTTAATCTTGATATCGGCAGGATTCAAGCCCGTAATAACACCTGCCGGGAAGACCAGGTCTTTACCCGCCTTGTCCAACTCAAGAGCACCATAAGACATGTAGTTATAATGCCCGCCACCCAATCCCATCTTTGCCAGAGGGAAGAGAGGCCCGGTGCCAAAGGAAAGCACATCCGGGATATAGACCTCGCTTACAAACTTGGCCTGCTCGTCCAGCATGGCCCGGAACCTGGCCACCTGATTGAGGTCAGGCAACTGTGTGAAGCCGCCCACCACGATACTCTGGTAATGTGGCTGTCTGCCACCAAAAATGGCGCCCATGTTTCGGGCCTTGGCCTGTATGGAAAGGGCATCGATGTAGTGCTTGACGGTTAAAGTCACCACGTCCGGGTCGGCCACAGAGAACTCGTCCGGTTTGTACCGGGGTGTGAGCGGGAAGGTGTCCTTGGCCTTGACGAGACCAACGATCTTGTCCTTCACCGCATTGAGGCCTTTGTCCTTGCCCTTGTAAGCAGCCACGGCCATGATATCGATGTAGTCCAGCGCACTGAGGTGGTAAAAATGGAGGATATGGTCATAGATATACTCTGCGCCCATGGCAAGGTTCCTCAAGAGTGTTCCGCCATAAGGCACCTCAGCCCCAAAGGCCTCATCCAAGGCCATAGCACTGGCTATTTGATGAACACTGTAGCATACGCCACAAAAGCGGCTCGTCACAAAAGGGGCATCTCTTGGGTCTTTTCCCTGAAGCAGGATTTCAAACCCCCTGGCCATTGTGCCGCTGCTCCACGCGTCTTTCACCTTGCCGTTTTCGATTTCAACGGTTATCTTAAGGTGCCCCTCAATCCTTGTTACCGGATCAACAACTATCTTTTTTCCCATTCTTCACCACCCCCTTTTATGCCTCATTTTCTTGAAGCGGCGGAATCAACCCGGCCTTTTTTCTGGCCATAATGTTCCGAGACCGCTCGCCTTCAGCCGTGTACAGAGGACTCATCCCTGCATAAAAATCAGGTTCAGCACACCCCATACATCCGGCCCCGCAATCAATGCAGAAATTTATCCCATCATTCCACCGCCTCACAGGGCAATCAGAATAAGTGTCAGGCCCTTTACAGCCCTTTTCGTACAGACACCAGTTCTTCTGTTTGGGATCGTTCCAGTCAGTGAGAAACATCTCGTTATCAAAATAGGACCGCCGCCTGCAGTTGTCGTGGATGAGTTCTCCAAAATACATCTTTGGACGCCCTATCTTGTCAAGAGGCGGCACTTTCCCAGTGGTGAGATAGTACAGGATGGTTCCGATCAGGTGATCGGGATGGACCGGGCAGGTCGGCAGGTTAATGACTGGTTTGTTCTTGATGATCTTGTTCACGCCCACAGCACCGGTCGGACCGGCCGCCGGGATACCGCCGTAGGTTGCGCAGGCACCCACAGCAATAATGGCTGCGGCATTGGCTCCGGCCTCTTCCACGATTTCTCTGAACGGGCGACCACCCACCATACAAAAGCGGTCATCAGCCGTAGGAATCGATCCTTCCACACACAGCACAAAGCCGCCTGCCTCGACGGCTTGGTGCAATGCTGCTTCTGCTACATGCCCTGAGGCCGCCATAACGGCTTCATGATATCGTAGCGATACCCTGTCCAGGATCATGGCAGCAAAGGGCGGGTTAAGGGAACCGGCAAATGAAATGGAGCACCCCGCACAATCTTGACCTTCCAGCCAGATTACAGGAGGCTTTGAAGCAGCTGCAGCCAGGGCTTCAGATACCCTGGTTGCAAACTCAAGCTCTGAAAGGCCCAAAACAGCTGCCGTGGTCGCGCAGTACTTCATGAAGTCCCTGCGGGATATGTTTCCAAATAACGTATTCATTTCGAAGCTCCTTTCACGGGATTGTTATTGGCCCACTTCACCACCTGTGCAACCTCTTTGCGCACCACCCTCTTTACCGGTAAACTAAGGTTTTTTGCGTATACTGAAATCAAAGAATGAAACGGCCCGGGTCATAGACGCACCCGCAGAATGCCCATTGGGTGCAAATGTTGTATATGTTCCTTTTACGGCAGTCTTGATCCTCACAAATGGTTCAAAACGGAACATATTTTTGACAACCGCTCTAATCAACATGGAAACGTGAAGTTAATATGGGGTGAACTGAAAGATAATACCATATATAGCGGCCGAGGGCAACTAATTGTCGGCCAGATTGAACAAAAAAAGCTCTGTCTACCGTACACTGGCAGACAGAGCTTCTTATCATTAAGGCTGGAAGGCCTTATTTCTAAATCACCTCACCCTCAGGCGTCTGTATTATAGCAAGTCAAACAACATCGCATGCAACGGTTGGCCTCTCTCACGGCCTCTTCCTCGGTCACTGTCAGATCCACCTCAGCATAGGTGTGCTGTCTTTCATAAGATCCTGCCTCAAGCTCGGGCTGCTCGATACGCCCTTTTCTCTCGATGCCTTCGATACTGTCAAACATGGTACCCGGGATGTGACCCTTCATGCGTCGCGCATCGACCCGAAGCCTGTTCTCGGGCATGGCCATGTCCTCTCCCATGAGATACTTATGGATGCCCCTTGCAGCGCGTCTCGCACCGCCAACGGCCGCAACCAGAAGCCCGGGAGGACCAGCACAATCACCACTGGAAAACACATACGGTATGGCTGTCTGGTGGGTGTCGGGATTGACCACGATCGATCCCTTCATGGTTTCAATCCGAGATGCAGCCGCCCCCTCCTCCTCTGCAAACGAGGAATCCGTCGCCTGGCCGATGGCCAGAACAAAGGTGTCAAGGTCTATTACCGTCTCAGAACCTTCGATAGGCACCGGGCTCTGCCGCCCGCTGGCATCAGGCTCTCCTAATTCATTCTTGATGTATTCGATACCCTTGAGCTTCCCGTCATCATCGGTAATGAACTGTTTTGGCGTACACAGGGTAACGAACTCGATCCCCTCATGGTGGCAGGCCTCGATTTCCACCTTGTTTGCAGGCATGTCTTTTACTTCGCGTCGGTAGAGGCAATAGACCTTTTCAGCACCCCTGCGAACAGCCGATCTCAAGCAGTCCATGGCCACGTTACCGCCACCAATGACGCCGACCTTTTTTCCCATAGGCCACGGATCTCCCACGCCAGGCTCCGTCTGTGATCTGAGAAACAGGGTTGCGGGGGCAACCCCGTCGACCTTGTCTTCGTCGGGGATGCGCGCCGATGCATGCTGCCACGCCCCGATGGCAAAGAGGACTGCATCAAATCCGCCACCTACGAGGGACCCCAGATCAAAATCCACACCAAACTTCACACCGGTCTTGACGTCAATGCCCCCCAGATCGAGAATCCGATTTATGTCCCTATCGAGGATTGCCTTGGGAAGTCGGTATTCTGGAATGCCGTAGCGAATCATGCCCGCCAGTCTTGGCATCCATTCAAAGATGGTCACCTTATGGCCCAGACGTCTCAAGAAATAGGCCCCTGCCAGACCACTCGGCCCGCCGCCCACAATGGCTACCTTGTAACCTGTGTCAGGTGCCACAGGAATCTTAATCGCTGCACCCTCGTCAAAGACCCAGTCCGAGCAAAACCGTTTCAGCTGATTGATCGAAACCGGATCATCAGCCAACTGCCTGCGACAGGCATCCTCACAAGGATGCGGACAGACACGCGCTATGGAAAGGGGCATAGGATTGCGTTCCATGATGGTGAGGTAAGCCTTGTCGTATTCCTTATTCTTAATATGATTGATGTATCTGGGAATATTGATCTCAGCAGGACAGGTTTGACGGCATGGCGCCAGACGATCCGTAGCCAGGTTCATGTGGAGAATCCGTTGGGAAGGTTTGCTAACCTGCATGATTCCCTTGGGGCAGGCCTTTTCGCAGGCCCCGCAACCAACACATTTCTCTGCATTGACTACGGGATAACCTTCAGGCCCTATTTCTAGGGCTCCAAACAGGCAGGCCTTTACACACGACCCGAAACCGAGGCACCCCACGCCGCAGTCTTTTGCCCCCGCATAGAGCAAATAGGCTGCTCTGCAATCCTGGAGGCCCATGTAGTGGAATTTGGCAGGAGCCCGCAATCCACCGGTGCAGGTGTTCTCGGACGTGATCGGCTCAGCCGCACCAACTTCCATCCCCATGACCGCTGCAGTCCTTTCTGCAGAGTCTGCCCCGCCAACAATGCACGCATTGACAGGGGCCCTCCCCTCCACGATCGCCGCGGCACAGGCACCGCAGCCGGTGAAGCCGCACCCACCGCAGTTGGCGGCGGCCAAACAGTCTACCACCAGCGCAATGCGCGGATCTTCCCACACATAGAATACCTTCGAAGCAACCCCCAACAATACGCCACTGATACTACCCAACCCTAACATGAGAAGTGCGGCTTCTAACATTTCTTCCTCCTAAAAGGGACTAACCTCTTTGAAAGACGCTTTTAAACCTGGCCAAACATATTTGAAAATGGCCTCGATTCTCAAATCTTCAATCTTCAACCTATTAGATCATCCCTTTAAAACCAATGAACGAAAGGGACATGAATCCAGCCGTAACCAAAGCGATAGAAACGTCCTGCAACGGCCCGGGCACTCTTCCTATGATAATCCGTTCACGCAGGCCTGCAAACAGAATCAGGGCCAGACCAAAACCGGCAGGGTAGGCTAAAGAGGACACGAGCATTTCCATGAAGTTATACTCTTCCTTGATATTGATCAGGCACACTCCCATAACCGCACAGTTGGTCGTGATCAGCGGCAAAAAGATACCCAGCCCTGCATATAGGGCCGGCATGCTCTTTTTCATGAAGATCTCCACAAACTGGACCAGCGCGGCGATCACCACGATGAATACGATAGTCCTTATATACTCAAGCCCCAGCGGTTTTAATAAAACCGCCTCAAAAAGCCAGGTCACAATACCTGCCATGGCAAGGACAAAGACCACGGCCATGGCCATACCCGTAGCGTTGTCCATGCTCTTGGACGTGCCCAGAAAGGGGCAGTTCCCAAGATACTGAATCAGCAAGATGTTGTTGACCAGGATAGCGCTTACGGCAAGTAAGACATAATCTCCCATCTCATTACTCCCCTATTTGGTTGAGTCGTTGAGTTGTCGATTGGTTGACTCGATAGCCTTTACCAATCTCACCCATCCATGCTTCTTATTTTCCAACCAGGTTCATGATGGCAAGGACCAGACCCAGGCAAACAAAGGCACCAGGGGCTTCAACCATGAACGTGAAGGGCTGAAAGGACGGCCCGAATACTTGAATGACAGTATCTGAGAATGGAATGGAGATGGTACCAGCACCAAAGACTTCACGAATTCCGGCCAAGGCAGCCAGCGCTATGGTAAATCCCACGCCTATGCCGAGCCCGTCCGCTGTCGAAGCTACCACGCCATTCTTGAAGGCAAATGCCTCGGCCCTGCCAAGGATAATACAGTTCACCACAATTAGAGGGATAAAGATGCCGAGTTGGAGAAAAAGCGGATAGGTAAAGGCCTGCATGACGAGTTCCACCACTACCACAAAGGTCGCGATAATGATGATGAAACACGGCACCCTCACCTGACCGGGTATACTCTTGCGCAGCATAGAAACCAGGATATTCGAACACACAAGAACAAAGGTCGCTGCCACCCCCATCCCAACACCATTTGCCACACTCTTGGTCACTGCCAAGACCGGACACAGCCCGAGGACGAGCCTGAAAGGCGGTATCTCTTCCCACAATCCCTTGGTGAATTCCTGAACAATCGTCTTCGCCATTGTGCTTCTCCCTATTTCTCAAACGCCTTTATTTCTTCCTCAATCTGTGACTTCAGTTCGTTGTAGACCTTGATACCATCATTCATCCCGACACATACGCCTTGCGACGTGATTGTGGCCCCGGAGACCGCGTCAATCTCTCCCCCATCCGTCTTGACCTTAAATGGCGCTTCAATGGACATCCCCTTGAATTGGGCCCCAAAAGAGGGGTCGTCCTTGGCCCTGGAACCCAGGCCCGGCGTTTCAGAATGCGTTGTCACCCCTGCGCCAAGTATTTGGTCCGTCTCAAGGTCAATGCCTATCATGATTCCGATATCGCCCCCAAATCCTTTGCCCGATGCCTCAAAAGCAACGCTTTTGGCCTTGCCATCGAACACGCCCACGTAAAAGCTCTTCTCAGAATCACCATGGGCGATTTTGAATCGGTCGACGAGGGGGTCGTTGGTGCATCCCTCCATAATCGCCTTGATGGCAGGGCCTTTTACAAACTTTAGCTGCTGGTATTCGATTTTTGCCGCAGTCCCCGACTTTACGCCTGCCAGAACGGAACCGGAAATGGCAGCCATAACACCAAGGACCACGATCATCCTTATGATATCACGCATTGTCTATACCACCTTTCCCACGGCCTTAGGCCTGATCTTGTCAAGAAGCGGGTTGGCTAGATTGAAGAGCAAAATTGCAAAAGGGATCCCGTCTACGTAAGCCCCGATGTTCCTTATCAGCACAGTCATCATCCCTGCCATGGCCCCAAAGATCAGCATGGGGATGAAGTTAGCGGGAGATGAAGAGTCCTCACCCACCAGGAAGAAGGCGGCAATCAAGGTGTAACCGGTTAACAGATGGAAAAAGGGGCCGGCGTATTTTGCCGAATCGGACAGGTTAAACAACAGGGCGGTAATAAACACGCCTGCCAGGAAGGATAAAACGATCTCCCATCGCATGTATCCTCTCAACAGAAGGTAAGCACCGCCGATGATAAGTCCTAAGCCAAAAGTCGATCCAATAGCCCCTGTCTGTTTACCCATGAGTAGATCGCCTGTGCTGAACTTCGCGATAGCATCGACCCCGAAGTACTTCAGATCCGCCAGGGGATATGTCATTGCAAAACCCAGATCATAATTCATAAGCGCTTCATCAAAATCAAACACACCCTTGAATGAAATCACCAGCATGGCCAGAGCAAGGAGCGGCGGATTCAAAGGATTGAACCCGATACCACCAAAGATTTGTTTACCTACAATGATAGCAAGGGCGGTCCCCAGGGCAACGATCCACCACGGGGCAGTCGCGGGTAGGAGCATACCGAGCAACAGCCCGGTCAGTGCAGCACTACCGTCGCCAATGGTCGTCGGCTGTCCCATGATCTTATTCCAGACCAATTCCCAGATCATGGCGCACGCCATAGAAAAGGCAATCACGGCAACAGCAGGCGCTCCATACTGGCCAATGCCCCACAGTACGGCTGGAAGCGCAGCAATCATAATGTGGTGGTTCTTTTGCGATATGCTGCTGCCGTCGTGCCAATACGGCGCGTGGGCGACGACAAGTTTCTTTTCCGGACCCTTACCAGCCACTTTTGCCGGTTCCCACGGAAATAGATCGTGGGCGACGACGGGTTTCTTTTCACTACTCATTGGCTGCCTCCGCAGTTTCCATCAGGCTAAGTTCGTACTTTCCTAATTTAATATACTGAAATATGGGAATCCTGGCGACACAGACATAAGAACACAACCCGCAATC
>JAFDFO010000093.1 GCA_019309815.1 Deltaproteobacteria bacterium | reverse complement strand
CCCATGCTTGGCCTTGAGCTGCGCTCCTTCCTCAAACATCTTTCGGATCCACGATGCGCGCTCAAGAAACGACTGCATCTTAGAAGCAACGGTCATCCGATCACCCGGGTTTTGCTTTCTGAATGCGTTTGCATCCGGCTCAGGAAGACATAAGTTGTCTATTCGACAGATTCTACGCTTACCACCTCAGGTATCTGCTGCTTCACAAACTTCTCGATGCCGTTTTTCAAAGTCATCTGAGACATGGGACACCCCTTGCAGGCACCCTGAAGACGCACTTTGACAATACCATCTACGACATCGACAAGTTCGACATCTCCGCCGTCTCTTTGAAGCATGGGCCGGATCTGATCAATGGCTAACTGAACTGATTCTTTCATTCTGTTCATCCTCCTATGGATCGTTTGTGGAAAGTCTTTACCATAGACGCTATGCTGGGTTTTTGCAACTGTATTCGGGGATTCCAGGTGCAGTGCCTAAAGTGTCTAAAGTGCCTAAAGTAAGAGAAGTGCCTAAAGTGTCTAAAGTGCCTAGAGTGCCTAAAGTTGAGAGAACGATCGGTGGCACGCTACGCTATCGGATTTTGGGCATTAGGAGTCAGCGTCTTGCCGAGAAGAAATCCTTCTTGAACTGATCGAACCGTTCCTGCCGGATGGCCTCTCGCATTTCTCTCATGAGTGTCATGAAATGATGGATATTGTGGATGGTATTCAAGCGGTAGGCGAGCAGCTCCTTTGCCATGAAAAGGTGGCGCAGATAGGCCCTGGAGTAGTGACGACACGTGTAGCAGGGGCATCCGGCTTCCACAGGCCCTTGATCATCCCGGTGTTGTGCGTTGCAGATATTGATGCTGCCGCCGCGGACAAAGAGCTGACCGTTTCTGGCATTGCGGGTCGGGATTACACAATCGAACATGTCTGTGCCAAGAGCGACGAGCTTGACCAGCTCTTCTGATGTGCCCACCCCCATGACGTACCGGGGAAGTGAATCTGGAAGGAGCGGAAGGGTGGCGGCTGAAACGCCAATCATCAATTCCTTTGGCTCGCCAACGCTCAACCCGCCCAGTGCATATCCGTCAAAACCGATATCAATCAGGGCCTCTGCCGCCTGAGCCCGAAGGTCCTGAAACATACCTCCCTGAACGATCCCAAACAGGGCGCCACGCCCCGGTTCATGACGCTCTTTGCAGCGCCTTGCCCAATCAGTGCTCAACTCAAGAGATTCTAAGCTTTCCGTGTGCGTTGCAGGATACGGGGTGCATTCGTCCAAACACATCATGATATCAGAGCCCAGGGCTTCCTGTATTTCTATGGCCTTTTCGGGTGTTAGAAGGTGTTTGGAGCCGTCAAGATGGGACTGAAAGGTGACACCTTCGGCAGAAATTTCCCTGAGTTTTGACAGGCTGAATACCTGGTAGCCGCCGCTGTCTGTCAGAATCGGGCCGTCCCAATGCATGAACGGATGAAGGCCGCCGAGTCTGGCGATCACATCATGTCCCGGCCGGAGGTAGAGGTGGTAGGTGTTGGCCAGTATGATCTGTACACCGAGTTCGCCAAGCTCTTCAGGGGTGAGAGACTTTACTGTCGCCTGCGTGCCGACCGGAATGAAGGCCGGCGTCTCAACATCACCGTGGCCGGTGTGCATCTTGCCCAGGCGCGCCCCAGTGTCTGATGATTTATGCAGGATTTCAAACGAAAAGCTCATTTATCTACACATTGTGGCTCAACAGCCCCTAATCAAACGTTTGTGATGAACCGGAACACATGTAGGAGCGGGCTTTACGCCCGCCCGCCATCCCCCCGGGCGGGGATAAACCCCGCCCCTACATAATGTCTTCCTCTTGCCCCGTGCCCCTCGCCTCCCTGGCGCGCCGTAGCCTTGGCGAAGGCGGGTCGCCCCTTGCCTCCTTGGGCGCCGTAGCTTTAGCGAAGGCGGCTCGCCTACAAAATCAACATCGCATCACCGTAGCTGTAAAATCGATATCTGCGCCGAATTGCTTCCTCGTAAGCATCTATGACAAAGTCGCGACCGGCAAAGGCGGCGACGAGCATCAAGAGGGTACTCCCGGGAAGGTGAAAATTCGTCATGAGGGCGTCAATCACGCTAAATTGAAAGCCCGGATAAATAAACAGATCACACTCTCCCGACCCGGCCCGCACACGGCCACCTGTGTCTGCGGCAAACTCTAGAACGCGTACCGTGGTCGTACCCACCGCAACGACTCGCCTCTCCTCATCCTTGGCCTGGTTGATAGCTCCTGCGGCCTCTTCGGTAAGCTCATAGGCTTCGGCATGGATCTCGTGTTCCCTGATATCTACAGCCCGCACCGGCAAGAAAGTGCCGTACCCCACGTGCAGCGTAATGGGGACGATCTCAACCCCCATCGCTGAAAGTTCGTTCAGAAGCTCACTTGTGAAGTGGAGTCCGGCCGTAGGGGCAGCCACGGCTCCATTTTTCGCTGCATAGACTGTCTGGTAACGCTGGCGATCGTCGCACGGTGGAGGGTTTGTCTCGTCCCGCCTAACGTAAGGTGGAAGGGGAATCAGACCGGTCTGATCTATGAGGGTGTCAAACTCTCCGTCGAACCGGAATTCAAGACTATAGACGCTGTTCGTCCCGTCCAGGACCGATGCCTCCAGGCCCCCGTCAAAGTAGAACTTCGATCCCTTGCGGGGGCGCTTGGATGACTTGACCAGACACTTGCACGCAAGCTTGTTTTTACGTTCCGCTCCCGGGATTTGCTCCGGGTAGGAAAGCAGAAGAGCTTCTACCCGACCTCCGGTCTCTCTCGTGCCCACCAGACGGGCCGGGACAACGCGCGTATTGTTAACCACGAGAAGGTCTCCGGGAGCGAGGAGCTGGACAATATCTTCAAAGACGTGATGGGAGGTTCTTTGCACTTTCCTTTCCAGAACCATCAACTGGGATTGATCCCGCGAAGATACAGGAACCTGGGCAATGAGTTCTTCCGGGAGGGAGTAGTTGTAGTCTGTTAGGGAGTACATGTTCTTGTTGGCTATGCGTTTACAAGAAGCCATCGAAAAATCCGAATCAGGCTTCGGGGCCCAGACGGCAGACTAATTCCGGAGTGTTGGAGTAGCCGACTTCGCCATAGTAGCCAACGGCTACGACGGCTGAACTGGAGTGTTGGATAATAAAAGCAGTTCTTCTTTCGTTCTTTTCCAGGACTCCATTACTCCAGGACTCCATTACTCCGGCCGTTTTGTCACGCCGTTATTAGTTGTTTGTTATTCGGTGAACGGTGAACGGCGAACGGTCAACGATTTATGATCTTCCCAAATAGCACAAGACAAGACCCGCCAGCATGAGAGAAAATCCCATGATCCTGAGGCTTGTATCCGGCAGTTCGGCCATCTTCGTGATCCAAACCTTTATCTTCGAAGGTGCCGCAAAATAGGGAAGCCCCTCCACGATCATCACCATTCCAACGACACAAAGAAAAAACTCCACAGCTCTCCTCCCTTTGGTTTTTGGCAACGTTCACATGCTGCGGCGTCGTATTGTCTTAACAAATGAGTTCGGTGCAAGGACGATCGCTTCTCTTTGGCATCCAATGCCTTTCAGTAGCCAGTGACGTCTCTGTGGAGGGAAATGGCTGTATGCCTGCGTTCAGCGATCCGCATCACACCTCACAATAGATGTCTCACATAGAAAGGCTTCGTCAACTTTTGAACTGCAACAGCGAGCGCATTCCCTGCAGCTTGACTTCGACGAGCTCAGTCGGTTTCTGCAGGGAGCTTTAAAGTCACGACCATTTAAGGAGCTTAGCTTATAGTATCTGCGCGCGGGGCTTGTCAAAAGAAATCCAGGCGCGCGAGGTTTGCCTTTTGACAGCACATCTGGTAGTAAAAACCCGAACCGTTTCAGGAGTATATTATGGATACCTCGAAGATTATTTGGAAGCCGACTCGGGAATATGTTGATGGGTCCAACGTGAAGGGGTTCATGGATGAGTGGGGGATCAAGACTTACAAAGATCTTTATGAGAAATCGATCAGGGACATCAAATGGTTCTGGCCGGCAGCCATGGATTACCTGGGGGTTCACTGGAACCGGAGATACGACAACATACTTGATTTGGATGGCTCTAAGTCATTTGAGAAGGCGCGCTGGTTCGTAGGCGGAAAACTGAGCATTGCCCACAATTGTCTTGATCGCCACGCCGCGGATCCACATGCACGGAACCGCCTGGCCTTCATCTGGGAGACGGAGGACGGTACAACAGAGGAGTGGACCTACCTTCAACTTTACGAAGCCGCAAATCAGTGTGCAAATGCCTTGAAGGCTCTGGGTGTGAGAAAGGGTGTCAGTGTGGGATTCTATATGCCCATGATACCCGAGCTGATAGTGGCCTTCTGGGCCTGCATGAAACTGGGTGCGCCTCTGATACCCGTGTTCTCAGGCTTTGGCGCAAAGCCTTTGGCGGTTCGCCTGGCAGACGCCAAGGCACGGGTGCTTCTGAGCGCAGACACGGGTTTCTATAAAACGCGGCCGATTCCTCTCAAGCAGACCTGTGACGAGGCGGCCAGAAAAGTCCCGAGCTTGAAACACATCCTAGTTGTCAAGCGGCAGGCAGATGTCCAGATTCCCTGGCAGCCGGATCGCGATATCTGGTGGCACGAGATGGTGCCTCAGCAACCGGCCGAGTTCAAGACAGCGGTGCTTGACGCCGAAGATCTTGCCATGATCCTTTACTCTTCCGGTACCACGGGTAAACCGAAAGGAACGCTCCATCGTGTTGCCGGTGTCTTTGCACAAGTTGTCAAGGAGCTAGGATTTCACTTCGATGTAAAGCCTGACTCGCGGTTCTACTGGATTACCAACATCGGCTGGATGATGGGGCCGTGGGAGATCATGGGGGTTCAGCATTTTGGCGGGTGTTTCCTGATCTACGAAGGTCACCCCGCCTACCCGAATCACGAGCGGGTTCTTAGCATGGTACAGGGCCACAGACTGACTCACCTGGGCCTTTCTCCTACCTATAGCCGCAGCCTCAAGACCAAGGGGGAAGACTGGATAGAAAAGTACGACCTGTCTTCCCTGAGGTTTCTCGGTTCCACTGGTGAGCCTTTTGATCCGGAAAGCTACATGTGGGTCTTTCAAAACATCGGCTCAGGGCGCGTGCCCATCATCAACATTAGTGGCGGAACAGAAATGTGCGGGTGCCTTGTCTCGCCTTCTCCCCTGACTCCCCTTAAACCCTGTTCCGTGGGCATGCCAGGATTGGGAATGGCCATTGGCATTGCCGACGATGACGGCAGGATCATGGAGACAGGCAAAGGCCATCTTGTCCTCTTGAAGCCAGCACCGTCTCTGACCAGGGGGTTTCTTGGAGACTGGAATCGCTATATAGATACTTACTTCTCATGGGAGAAGAACCTGGACGTCTGGTACCACGGCGACTATATCAGCAGGGACAAACAGGGACAACTCACCCTGCACGGCAGATCGGACGACACCATCAACGTGGCCGGCGTGCGCACCGGGGCAGGAGAAGTCGAGTCTGCCCTCATGGATCATGAGGCCGTGCTGGAATCGGCCGTGATCGGGGTGCCGGACAAAGTAAAAGGTTCTGACATCGTCTGTTTTGTGATTCTGAAGCAGGGATATAAGCCTTCAGACGAGCTAAAGAGAGACCTTGCCGGGCAAGTGACCAGGGTCATGGGAAGGAACCTGAGGCCCAGGGCTGTTGAGATCGTCCCTGACCTTCCCAGGACGAGGTCGATGAAGATTGTGAGAAAAGCGATCCGGAACAAGTATCTCGGCCGCGATCCTGGCGACCTTGCGTCCGTGGAGAATCCGCAGACGCTGGATTACATACACGAGGGGAAGGGTTGATCCACATATAAGAAGGCAAGGACCATGGGAGCATCATGAGTCACTGGTCACTAGTCATTTGTCACTGGTTTTACTAATGACTGATGACCAATGACCAGTGACAGTTGAAGAAACCGCAAGCCTTTCAGTTCTCGATATAGAAAGGGATATACATGACCTACGAAGCCGTCATCGGGCTTGAAATCCATGCCCAGCTCCTGACGAAGACCAAGATCTTCTGTGGTTGCTCCACGGAGTTTGGCGCACCGCCGAATACTCACACATGCCCGGTATGCCTGGGTATGCCGGGAGTACTTCCTGTCCTAAACCGCAAGGTAGTGGATTATACTCTTCGCATGTCTCTGGCCACCAATTGCACTGTTGCCCACGAAAGTCGGTTTGCCCGAAAGAATTACTTCTACCCGGACCTTCCAAAGGGATACCAGATATCCCAGTATGAACTTCCCATTGCGGAGCATGGGCACGTTTTCATCGAGGTCAACGGAGAGAAACAACGCATTGGCATTACTCGGATCCACATGGAAGAGGACGCGGGAAAGCTCACGCACGACCCAAACCTGCCGATCAGCGCAGTCGACTTCAATCGGACCGGGGTTCCCTTGATCGAGATCGTGAGTGAACCCGACATGCGCTCGCCCCAAGAGGCCGGTGCGTACCTTCGGCAACTGCGGGCCGTGCTGCGATATTTGGAAATATGCGATGGGAACATGGAAGAAGGGAGTTTCAGGTGTGACGCCAATGTATCCATACGGCCTTCGGGTACAGACACCTTTGGAACACGCATAGAACTCAAGAATATGAACTCGTTCAGACATGTCGAAAATGCCCTGACCTATGAGATCGAGCGGCAAAAGGTGTCCATTGAAGACGGCCGTGAACTGGTCCAGGAGACCAGGCTGTGGGACGAGGACAAGGGGGTGACCGTGTCCATGCGTGGTAAGGAGGAGGCCCATGACTACCGCTATTTCCCTGATCCGGACTTGCTCCCCCTTGTGATTGATGAGGCGTGGATTGATGAGGTTCGTGCGACCCTTCCTGAACTGCCGGACGAAAAGCGGGCTCGTTTTGTTGAGGCGTATGACATTCCCTCATATGACGCCGAGGTCCTAACGAGTTCTCGTGCTCTTGCAGATTACTTTGAGACATGCGTGAAGCAATTTCCGGAAGCAAAGACAGTGAGCAACTGGGTCATGGGAAGCATTCTGGCTGTGTTGAAGACAGAGAACAAGACCATTGAGGAGTCTCCGGTCTCTCCCGAGCGCCTGGCTGAACTCCTGCGCCTGATTGACTCGGGGGTGATTAGCGGCAAGATCGCCAAGACCGTCTTTGACGACATGGTTTCGACCGGCAAGGCTCCGGAAGCGATTGTTCGGGAGAAGGGCCTCGTTCAAGTCACGGATACGGATGCGATCAGTGAGGTTGTGAATCAAGTGCTCAGTGAACACGAACAGGAGGTCACCGACTACAAAGGAGGCAAGACGAAACTGTTCGGGTTCTTTGTGGGCCAGGTGATGAAGGCAACACGGGGGAAAGCGAATCCCAAGATCGTCAATGAGCTGTTGAAGAAAGAATTGGATGCGTAGAAAAAGCTTCTGCGTCTTAGGGGTTTTACGGGTGAAGCATGCCGGAGTAATGGAGTAACAAATAACCTGGAGTGTTGGAGTACTGGAGTACTGGAGTATTGGGAAAAAGATGGAATCTGAGGCGTTATTCGCTTTGTTTTTCCATCACTCCATTACTCCAATACTCCATTACTCCGGTCTTTATCCGGTTTAAGGAGACAGCATGAAACGTATGCCCAAAACAATTGCATGGAAAAATGACCGCGTTGTCATGATCGACCAGCGTAAACTCCCCGTGCAGGAAAAGTACGTGGTGTGTAAGGAATATCGCTCGGTGATCCGTGCTATCAAAGACCTGGTCATTCGCGGAGCCCCGGCCATTG
>JAFDFO010000307.1 GCA_019309815.1 Deltaproteobacteria bacterium | reverse complement strand
TTGGAACTATTGCCCGAGACACGACAGATCGCCCTCCCCCTAGTTCACTACATAACCTACATCCGCAAAATGCTCTGGCCGCATGACCTGGCAACCCCTTATCCAAAGACGGGTAAGCTACAAGTTTGGCAGATCGTCGGCGGGTCGCTGTTTCTGGTATGCATATCCTTCTTGGTTGTATGGAAGGGGCGCCGCTATCCCTACCTTCCGGCAGGATGGCTTTGGTACCTCGTAACCCTTGTACCGGTGATTGGAGTGGTGAAAATGGGACCTCAGATGATAGCGGACCGGTACACCTATTTGCCCTACATCGGGCTATTCATTATTATCGCTTGGGGTGCCCCTGACCTTTTGGGTGGATGGCGCTCTCGGCGACTGTTGCTTGGTATATCCGGTGGCGTGCTGCTTCTGTGCCTCACGGTTTGTACATGGTTGCAAGTAGGCCATTGGAAAAGCAGTAAATCGCTCTTTGAACACGTGGTCAATGTCACGACCGGTAGCTGGCTGGCGCACAATAACCTGGGGGCTGCTTTGGAGAAGGAGGGGCGTTTGGAAGAGGCCTCCTATCATTATTCCGAGGCGCTTCGGGCCGCGCCGGAGATCGAGGAGATTCTTGTTAATGTCGGAATAGTGCGTATGAAGCAGGGGAAAATTGATGAGGCCTTTGAGCATTTTTCCCGAGCGATTCGGACCAAACCCAAATTTGTGGAGGCGCACATTAACATGGGAACCGCCCTTGCCATGCAGGGGAAGGTTGACGAGGCCTTGGAGCATTATTCTGAAGCACTTCGGCTCTCACCCGATTCTCTGGCCGCGCACAAGAACCTCGGAATGCTGTTGGCCAAGCAAGGGAAGATCGATGAGGCAATGGGCCATTATTTCGAAACGCTTAGGATAAGACCTGACTATGCCGAGGGGCACTTCCACCTGGGTGTTGCGCTGGCCGGGCAGGGTCGGGTGGATGAGGCAATAAAGCATTTTTCCGAGGCGCTACGGATCGAATCTGACTATGCAGACGCGCACAATAACCTGGGAGTCATTCTGGAGGCGCAAGGGGATTTTGACAAGGCTATGAGTCACTATTCGGAGGCGCTCAAGACTGATCCCGACAATCCTGGGGCGCACTTCAACTTAGGCGTTGCATTGGACAGACAGGGTCGAGTCAAAGAGGCCATCGGGCATTTTTCTGAGGTGGTTCGGGTCCAACCCGAATCTGCCCAGGTGCATAAGAAGCTGGGCATTGCACTATCCAAGCAAGGACAGACCAAAGAGGCTGTTGGCTATTTCCTTGAAGCGCTCCGGATCAGACCTGACGATGCTGAGGCGCACAATAAGCTGGGCATTGCCCTGGTAAGGCAAGGACAAGGCAATGAGGCCATCAGCCATTTTTCTGAAGCAATTCAGATCAGACCCGACTACGCGGAGGCGCACAATAACATGGGCGCTGCTCTGGCGAAGCAAGGGCGTTTCGACGAGGCCGTCAGTCATTATTCGGAGGCGCTCAAGATCAAACCTGACGATGCTGCGGTGCACGAGAACCTGGGAGATGCACTGGCCAAGCAGGGGCGGATTGAAGAGGCCACTATGCATTTTGACGAGGCAATCAAGATCAAACGCAACTCGGAGAAGACGCCATGAATTCGGGACTTGATGCACAGAGGGAGGGGTTACCCTTGTCGCCGGTGGCGGGATGATGCCACATCTCTTGCGCTTGTGCGCCCCTGGCGGCACTTGTCCGCTTCTGGAGGATTGTCGAAGGTTCGTCCCGAGAATGTCGCGCGAATTCACCCTTGACGCCTTGAATCTTCAGCACCCTGAACTCTTGTCACGTCAGGGTTCATGCACCACATAGAGGTTCCTCACACTGAGACGATCCTGAAATGACTCGCTATCGTTCGGAAATCATCATCAGCATTCTGCTCGTCATGATGACGCTTGCTGTCTACCAGCAGGTGAGGAATCACGAGTTTTTAAATTACGACGACGACGACTACGTTACCCACAATCCCTTTGTGCGCGAAGGTTTGACCTGGAGAGGCGTCTCCTGGGCTTTCACAAGCAACTTGCATGGCCACTGGCATCCACTGACATGGCTGTCCCACATGATGGACACCGAGCTTTTTGGCCTTAATCCTGCGGGGCATCATCTGACCAGCGTATTCCTCCATATAGCGAACACCCTGTTGCTGTTTCTGCTTCTGCAACGTATGACCGGAGCGCTCTTGCGAAGTGCCTTTGTTGCGGCTTTGTTTGCCATACATCCGCTACAGGTGGAACCGGTTGCATGGGTAGTGGGTCGCAAGGACGTTCTGTGCGCTTTTTTCTGGATATTGGCAATGTGGGGTTATGCCCGTTATGCTGAGCGTCCAGGGTTTGGCAGATACCTGGTAGTACTTGTAGCGTTTATGCTGAGCCTGATGGCCAAGACAACGGTTGTCACTTTGCCATTTATACTCCTTCTGATGGATTACTGGCCCCTTGGCCGCTTTCAGTTGGGGGAAGTGGGGGGAGAAAGGAGCAAACTGAAACTCAGTTCTCTGCGCTCCATATATCAAGGGCCGCTTTTTCGGCGTCTGATTGGGGAAAAGGCCCTTCTCTTTGTCCTTGCGGGGGCCGTTGCCTTTCTAGTAGTTTCCACCAGGCATATCTATTTTGACGAGAGAGCAGACAGCGAATACGGT
>JAFDFO010000092.1 GCA_019309815.1 Deltaproteobacteria bacterium | reverse complement strand
CCTTGAACCCTCTGAGATCACACCTGCTTAATTGGAGATGACACACTTATTTCACTCTAATTAACTACAACTAATCGGGAAATGATCCATAAATATGTTGTCTGCACGTACCGTGAGAAAAACAGCAAGTCTCAATTAAGGGAGGCGACCATGGCAGAAGAAGAAGAAGAAAAAGGATTCGTGATAAAAGACAAACGCACGTTCTCTTCAGCAACAGGAGAACCCTCGCCCGAGGAACCGCAGGAAGTAGAAGAAAAAGAGAAAGCGACAGAAGAGGAAACACCCCCCGGTGACGGCGAGCCGGCCGCCGAGGAAGGACAGTTTCCCGAAGTCAATTTCGCCACCTTTATCTTCTCTCTCAGTTCTTCAGCCCTTCTCCACTTTGGCGAAATACCAGACCCTGCAAGCGGCGAGAAGACAAAGAACCTTCCTATGGCAAAACATACCATCGACATCTTGGCGATGCTGGAAGAAAAGACCAGGGGAAACCTTACATCCGACGAGGAACAGCTTTTCAAGAACATCCTGTACGATTTAAGGATGCGCTACATAAAAGAGACGGAATAGTTGAGTATTCGGACACAGCCAGAGCTTCGTCCGAGTTGTTAAAGGAGGCGCAGTAATGATTTCCAACAAATCGAATAAGAGAAGAGGCGTGCACCTTCTTGTTTTGTTCGTAGCATTGACCTCTATCGTGATAGGTATTTTCCTGGCCGCTGGATTCAACGTCACGCAAGACACCTCTGCCGTGAGCCCGCCTTCCACTGTTTCGGCTGTGAATCCATCGTCAACCGTTATGGTTCCAGCCAGCTTCACCGATGTGGCTTTGGCGGTAAGCCCCGCTGTGGTCAATGTTCGAACGGAAAAGGTGGTCAAGGGAGGCGGACAAGCTTTCAGACACTTCCAGGGTCCTTTCGGGAACGATGATCCCTTTCGTGACTTCTTTGAAAAGTTCTTTGGAGATGTCCCACGCCGGGAGTTTAAACAGCGAAGCCTTGGTTCGGGATTTTGCGTTGATAAGGAAGGCTACATTGTAACTAATAACCATGTGATTGAGAATGCTGACAAGATCAAGGTGAAGTTGAAGAACGGCAAAGAATATGACGCCAAAATCGTTGGCCGAGATGTAAAGACCGACATTGCCCTGATCAAGGTAGAGTCATGGAAAGGCTCTCAGACAGTCAAGTTGGGGGATTCTGATATCCTGAAAGTGGGTGAGTGGGTTGTGGCAATAGGAAGCCCTTTTGGGCTGGAGCACACGGTAACCGCCGGTATTGTAAGTGCCAAGGGTCGTGTGATCGGCTCAGGACCCTATGACGATTTCATCCAGACAGATGCCTCGATCAATCCCGGAAACAGCGGTGGACCGCTCCTAAACATGAGGGGCGAAGTTGTTGGAATAAACACCGCCATCTTCTCCAGGAGCGGCGGGAATGTCGGGATCGGCTTTGCCATTCCAATCAACATGGCCAAAGGGATTATCGATCAACTAAAGGCCTCGGGGACAGTCACGAGAGGTTGGCTCGGTGTAAGCATTCAAGACCTGTCGCCGGACCTTGCGGAGTATTATGGTGTAAAGGACGGCAAGGGTGCCCTGGTCGGGGAGGTCTTCAAGGGAGACCCGGCCGACAAGGCAGGGATCAAGCCAAAGGACGTGATCACCGAGGTAGATGGAGAAAAGATTGAGGACAGTCGGGATTTATCTCAGAAGATAGCGGAAATCCCCGTCGGAGGGGAAATCACCCTCAAGGGCATCAGAGAGGGAAAGGAACGCACCTTTCGGGTACAAATCACTAAACGGACTGAGGACAAAGAGACCCTTGCCATGAAGCAGCCTGCGGAACAGACTGATCTTGGCATGACAGTTGCCGTCCTCACAAAAGAGATAGCCAGGCAATTCAACCTTTCAGAGGACGAAGGGATTGTGGTCGTGAGTGTCGAACAGGGTGGCCCGGCTGACAAGGCTGATGTCCAACAGGGGGACCTTATCCTGGAAATAGATCACAAGGCCATCAAAACCCTCAAAGACTATGATTCAAAGATCAAGGGAGTAGAGAAAGGGGACACGATCTCTCTGCTCGTAAAAAGAAGAAGGGGTTTCTTGGCACTTAACATAATCAAATAGAGTAGTTATGCTATTTTGGATTTTGCGCAAGGTTGCGCTGAATGCCAACCCCCCAAACCGCAACGCGTAACTCACAACCCCTGACTACTGACTTGGTAGCTATCTCAGAAACACATTTAAGGCCTGGTAGTCCAGTCGGCAAGCCTCAAAGAGCGGGAGTAATGGGAAAAGAACGAAAGAACAACTGCTTTTTTCATAACCAACACTCCAATACTCCAGTTCAGCCGTCGTAGCCGTTGGCTACTATGGCGAAGTCGGCTACTCCAACACTCCGGAATCAGTCTGCCGTCTCGGCTTTGAAGCCTGATTGGGATTTTTGAGATGGCTTATGGGTGCCATCCATAAATGGCCATTTTCCGCAATCTCGGCGTCTGCCCCGTGAAATGCCTGCCCGCTCGTGCCCGCCCGGCTTCGCCGATCTGCCCGCTCGTGCCTCGCAGTGGCAGACGGGTTGGCGGACGGGCCTGGCAACGGCAGGCTGGCGTGCCGGTTGGGGCAAAGTCCCTAAGTTTGGCCACATGAATAGACTGGTCATACCATCACCTGCCAAGATTAATCTCTTTCTCAAAGTTGTGGGGAAACGACCAGACGGGTACCACGAAATCATCACCCTTCTATCTCCAATCAGTCTGTTTGACACCGTTGTGCTCGCCTTTCATCAATCCACCACTAGCGTGGAGTGCCCGCACCCCAAGGTGCCCGACGGCGAGCGGAATCTGGCATATCGGGCGGCTTCACTTTTTTTTGATGCCCTTTCGATAGACGATGGCGTAGCTGTTTTCATTGACAAGGTGATACCTGTGGCTGCGGGACTAGGTGGTGGGAGCAGCAATGCCGCGGCCGTGCTAATGGGGCTAAACCAGCACTATGGATCACCGCTCACAGACGAGGAATTGAAGGAAATTGCAGTCAAAGTCGGAGCCGATGTCCCCTTTTTTCTGTTAAGACGCCCGGCGATTGCCGGTGGAATTGGCGAACGTCTGGAAGCGTGTAAATATTTGTCGCCAAGGTCTGTGGTCCTGGTGTGTCCACCATATGAGGTTTCAACGGCGTGGGTTTACAAAAACCTAAATTTAGCATTGACAAATTGCGAAAAAAGTTTTAAATATCGCTACTTTCAGGGGGATTTGTCCAAGGTCACAGACTTTTTGTGTAATGATTTAGAGCAAGTAACCGCCGGTAAGTTTCCCGAGATAAAAATCATTGAGAGGGCCCTGCTCGACCTTGGCGCCGAAACAGCGCTTATGTCGGGAAGCGGGCCGAGTGTGTTCGGCCTGTTTTCAAGTGCGGAGGTGGCCGAAAACGCATTTGACAGCATTAGGGGTCGAAAGAAGTGGGAAACCTTTCTGGCGGAGTTGCTGGTTCCCTGACAGGTATGTTGGGGTGTAGTCAAGCGGTAAGACACAGGATTTTGGATCCTGCATTCGGAGGTTCGAATCCTCCCACCCCAGCCACATGAGCGATCTGGCGGAGTGAGTCTTTGAGGGTGGAACAATTCAAGGAGCTTAGTCGGCCATAGACGGTTATAATGCACAGTCTTGTCCTGTTTGCTGGAAATTCCAACCCCGAATTAGCGAACGATGTTTGCCGTCACATCGGCATAAAGTTGGGCGATGCCGAAATTAGGAGATTTAGTGATGGTGAAATCCAGATAGAAGTCAGGGAAAACGTGAGAGGCAAGGATGTTTTCATCCTGCAGTCCACGTGCACTCCTGTAAATGACCATTTGGTCGAGCTTTTGCTGATGATGGATGCCTTTAAACGTTCATCAGCGCAACGGATCACGGCGGTCATTCCCTATTACGGATATGCCCGTCAGGACAAAAAGGTAGCCCCACGTGTGCCGATTACGGCAAAACTGGTGGCGGACCTCATCGAGACGGCCGGGGCTAACCGCGTTATTACGATGGATCTGCATGCAGGCCAAATCCAGGGATTTTTCAATGTGCCTGTTGACAACCTTTTTGCAGCGCCGGTCCTTTTGCAGCATATTAAGAACAATTTCAAAAACGATACCGTCATCGTCTCTCCAGACGCTGGTGGAGCAGAAAGGGCCAGGGCCTTTGCCAAGCGCCTTAATGCCCTGCTCGCAATCATTGATAAACGACGGGACGCCCCTAACCAGGCTAAGGCCATGAACGTCGTCGGGGACGTAGATGGAAAGACCGCAGTTATCCTGGATGACATGGTGGATACAGCCGGCACCCTAACGCAGGCTGCACTGGCCCTGAAAGAACGCGGGGCTTCGAAGGTCCACGCCTGCGCTTCTCATGCCGTGCTTTCGGGGCCGGCCATTGAGCGGATCAATGAATCCGAGATTGAAACGCTTGTAGTGACCAACACGATTCCCATCACCGAACACGCAAAGGGGTGTGACAAGGTCCGCGTGTTGTCCGTCTCCAAACTCTTCGGGGAGGCCATTCACAGGAGCCACACGGGCAGCTCGATCAGTTCGCTGTTCGTGTAGCGAGCAATATGTGGCCGTCGTGACGGACGACTAAGTAGCGAAATGTAAGGAGGAAACTCATTGGAAATTATTGACCTCAAAGTAACAGAAAGACATACCTTCGGTAAGGGCTCGGCCCGGACACTCAGGCGCGAAGGCCTGATCCCGGCAATACTCTATGGTCCAAAAAGGGATTCTCTCCCCCTTACCCTTTCCCCGCTGGAACTGGACAAGATCTACAAGACCACTGGCACTGAGCAGGTGATCTTCAACCTCGTCATCGAGAATGGTGGCACCCAAAATGTCACGGCGATGGTAAAGGAGGTCCAGTCTACTCCAGTGGCCCAGCAATATCTGCATGTTGATTTCTACGAAATATCTCTTGATGAGAAAATTGTGGTGGGCATTCTCGTGGAGGTCACGGGCAAGTCCAAGGGCGTCGAGCGCGGAGGTTTTCTGCAGGTCGTGCGCCATGAGCTGGAAGTATCCTGTCTTCCCACGGACATGCCGGACAAGATACAGGTCGATGTGACGGACCTCGACATTGGCGATGCCATACACGTTGGAGACCTTGCACTGATTGATAAGGTAAAGATTTTGGCTGATGCGGATCTCACAGTTCTAACCGTTGTGGCCCCGACGGTGGAGGAAGAAGAACTGCCTGAGGAAGAGGAAGTCGAGGAGGGAGAAGAGGTCGAAGGCGAGGAGGTTGAAGCCCCGGAAGAGGCTTCTACCGAATAGTAGTGGATGCCAGAACGTAGGCAGCTGATCGTGGGCCTGGGGAATCCCGGGAGGTCATACCAGGGTACCCGGCACAATGTTGGGTTCATGGTGGTTGATCGGCTGGCCCACAGGCACCGGATATCGCTGAATAGCCGGAAGTTCGGGAGTATTTTTGGTCTTGGCAAAGTGCACGGACTGCCAGTGATCTTAGCCAAGCCTATGGCCTATATGAATCTCAGCGGCCCGGCCGCTCGAAACGTGGCCAATTTCTTCAAGCTGGACACCAGCGATCTTCTGGTTATTCATGACGACGTTGACATTGTCTTTGGAAAGATAAAAATGGCGTTTGGCGGCGGCACATTTGCCCGCGTTCGCGTTGGCATTGGCCGTCCGGACACCGGGGAAGAGGTGAGAGGATACGTGCTTAACAGATTTGACGCTCAACAGGAAGCCTCTCTGGACAAGGTTATCACTATGGCACAGGAGGCAGTTGAGACCATCCTCTTGAAGGGTTTGAGAGAGGGAATGAACCGATTTCATGGTAAGACAATTCAAGAACGTAACGTTGGGAGGAGAATATGACTGCAAGTATTGAGCTTTATTGTGCACTTATTGGTGCGGTAGGTGTAATTTTCGCGCTGGGTCTGGCTGGCGCTGTAAAAAAGGCCCCGGCAGGGGATGAAAAGATGACCGAAATCGCTCAGGCGATCAAAGAAGGGGCCATAGCCTACCTGAACCGCCAGATGAAGACAATTATCATAGCCGCTGGTGTAATCGTGGTCATTATCGGGGCCACTCTTGGGATTACGACGGCTGTCGGTTTCGTGATCGGGGCCACAGCCTCTTACATTGCAGGTTATGTCGGCATGCGCGTATCGGTTATTGCGAATGTGCGCACGGCAGAAGCCTCCAAGCATGGGCTCGCAGCCGGGCTCTCCATGGCCTTTAGAGGAGGGACGGTCACCGGCATGCTGGTGGCAGGCCTTGCCCTTTTATCCGTGGCAGGCTTCTACCACCTGACCCATGACATCAGGGCACTGATCGCCCTGGGATTCGGGGGAAGCCTGATTTCCATATTTGCCCGACTTGGCGGAGGCATCTTCACCAAGGGCGCAGATGTGGGTGCGGACCTCGTGGGCAAAGTTGAGGTCGGGATTCCGGAAGATGATCCCAGAAACCCTGCAACCATTGCCGACAACGTGGGTGACAATGTGGGTGACTGCGCAGGTATGGCCGCAGACCTCTTTGAGACTTACGCGGTCACTGCTGTGGCTGCCATGCTGCTGGCCCATCTGCTCTTCCCTGAGGCTAAGGTTGGGGCAGAAGTTTACCATAACGCGGTCACCTTTCCGCTTGTGCTGGGGGCCATCTCCATCATAACTTCCATCATTGCCAGCTACTTTGTTAGGCTGGGTAGTGGTAGCCAGTATATCATGGGTGCCCTCTATAAGGGGATGTTCGGCGCAGCCATTATGGCTGGTGTTGTGTTCTATTTCGCAACCGTGAAGATGATGGGGGGCTTGGGTATTCCGGTCATAAACCTCTACTTTACCACGCTGATCGGTCTCGTCCTCACGGTCGGCATCGTGATCATAACCGAATACTACACAGGGGTGAGAGGCCCGGTTAAAGGGATTGCCCAGGCTTCGACCACAGGACATGGTACCAACATTATTGCAGGTCTTGCGGTCAGTATGCAGTCCACGGCCATTCCCGTTCTCCTGATCTGTGCTTCAATCTGGATAGCTCATAGCTTGGCAGGTATCTTTGGGATCGCCCTGGCCGCTATGAGCATGCTCTCCATGACCGGTATGGTCATTGCTATTGATGCCTACGGGCCGATCACCGACAATGCAGGTGGTATTGCCGAAATGGCAGGCATGGATGAGAGTGTCCGCGCCGTGACCGATCCCCTGGATGCAGTCGGCAATACGACCAAGGCCGTGACCAAGGGGTATGCCATTGGTTCTGCCGCCCTCGCAGCCCTGGTTCTTTTTGCTGCTTATATGCAGGATCTGACTGAAGCCGCCCATGCTGCCGGCAGTACGGCAGGAGCCTTGGTTTTCGAGCTAGGCGACGTGCACGTCATCGTCGGCCTTTTCATCGGGGGACTCCTTCCCTATCTCTTTGCCTCTATTGCCATGATGGCCGTGGGAAAAGCCGGTGGCCAGGTCGTCATTGAAGTGCGACGGCAATTCCGGGAAATCCCCGGGATTATGGAAGGTACCGCAAAGCCCGATTACGCGGCCTGCGTGGACATCGTGACACGCTTTGCCCTGAAAGAAATGGTCGTGCCCGCCCTTATCCCGGTCGTCGTGCCAATTGTAGTCGGGGTTCTGCTTGGCCCGGTTGCCCTTGGGGCCGTGTTGATCGGTAGTATCGTCACGGGTGTCTTCGTGGCTATTTCCATGACCACAGGAGGCGCGGCCTGGGATAATGCCAAGAAGTATATTGAGGATGGCCACCTTGGCGGTAAGGGAAGCGACTCCCACAAGGCTGCTGTTACAGGCGATACAGTCGGCGATCCGTACAAGGACACGGCAGGCCCAGCAGTCAATCCGATGATCAAGATCCTGAACGTCGTGGCTCTTTTGATGGTCCCGTTCCTGGTCTAGTCGCAGTTTTTGCTGTTTCGTTGACACTTTAACAAGAGGATTGGTGTGGCAATCACACCAATCCTCTTTTTTTGGGCCAAAAGCCATGTTCAGTGTAATCCCGGGCAGTATAGAGCGGTTGTCAAGAATATGTTTTGTTTTGAACCATTTGTGAGGATCAAGACTGCCGTAAAAGCAACATATTTTCGATAGTCACTATAATGACCGGGCTTGCAAACCACTCCCACCAATGGCAAAAGGCATAAATATTGGTTTTGAGTTGATTATTTGCCGGAAAGATGATATGTTGATTTGTCGGTGCGAGGTAGTAACCATCTGAAGAAAAAACGGGGTTTGTTGTATGTTTAGAGTGGGAGACTTGGCAGTTTATCCGGCCCACGGTGTGGGGCGCATTGAGTCGGTCGAGACGCGAGAGGTCTTGGGGCACGAGCAAGACTTCTACATTATGAAGATCCTCGAAAACGACATGATCATCATGATACCCGTGAACAACGTGGAATCTGTTGGTCTGCGTGATATCATCGACAGAGAGGAAGTCGATAAAGTCTACGCAATCATGAAGAAACGAGATATCCCGGCAGACAATCAGACATGGAACCGGCGCTACCGTGACTATATGGAGAAGATAAAGACCGGATCGGTGTACGAAGTAGCGGAGGTTCTCAGAGACCTGTACCTGCTGAAGACCGATAAAGACCTCTCCTTTGGCGAACGCAAAATGCTCGACACGGCCGAGAGCCTGCTGCTTAAAGAACTGTCCATTGCCAAGAAGACCGACGAAACCGCCATCATGTCGGACATAAAGGCCATATTCGGCCTGGAATAAGTAAGGAGGAGTGTCTGTTCTTCGTTTTACTGTAGCCGAATCAGAGGTTGGGCACCGACTCGATGCCGTTGTTGCCGCCCGCCTGCCCGCCCTATCCCGCTCCCGTGTAAGCCGGTTGATTCGCGCCGGTCACGTCACTGTCAGTGGACACATCAGAAAACCAGGGTACCTGATCAAGCCTTTTGATGTTGTCCGAACCGAAGTCCCTTCTCAAGAACCTGTCACTTGTCAGCCTGAACCGATTCCCCTTTCCATTCTGTACGAAGACCAGGACGTAATCGTTTTGAACAAGTCCCCTGGACTCGTGGTTCATCCCGGGGCTGGTCACAAGGGCGGGACCCTTGTGAATGCGCTGCTCTTTCACTGTCCAAGTCTTCAAGGGATTGGCGACGACGCCCGCCCCGGCATTGTACACCGCCTTGACAAGGATACTTCGGGCACAATGGTTGTGGCAAAGAGCAGCCTTGCCCATGAGGGCCTCAGCCGTCAGTTCAAGATGCGAGAGGTCCGTAAGGTATATCTGGCTCTTGTTTATGGCGAGGTGAAGAAAACTGCAGGTGTGATCGATCTGCCCATAGGGCGTCATCCAAAACATCGAAAGAAGATGTCCATAAAAAGCCATCAGGGCCGGCCCACCGAAACCCGCTGGCAGATTAAGGAAGCATTTGCCGAGGTGACCCTTCTTGAAATCGATCTGAGGACAGGGCGCACGCACCAGGTGCGTGTACACTGTGCTGCCATGGGCCATCCCGTGGTTGGAGACGCCACTTACGGAAAGAAAAGAAAGTGGCAAAAGGTCCTTTTCGGAAGAACAGTAGAGGCCCTAAAGACCGCACACCGACAGATGCTCCACGCCTGGCAGCTCACCTTCCAGCATCCCCGCACGGGACAAATGATGAACTTTGAATCCCCCCTTCCCTCGGACATGGCTTCTGTACTGGACACCATCCGAGCTCTCTAATCTGCGCTCCTGCCACTCACAAGCTGTAAGCAGCAACCTCTTGATTCTGAACCATTGCTCGGCTATGGTTGCCACCGACTCGGCTGCTGCACTGTGTCTCCTAACGGGAGGGTTTGATGCAACGCTACTTTGAAATGGTGTCTCGAAAAGCCCTCCTCTTCCTGATCGTCATCTTTGGTATCACCGTTTTTTTCGCCTCCCATCTCACCAGACTTCATGTGGATACATCCGTGACGCGGATGCTTGTCCAAGATCTTCCTGCAAAACAACAGTATGACAGGTACAGGAAAGAGTTCGGTGGCGCCGAAGACAATGTCCTGATCGTGTTCAAAGCAGAAGACGTCTTTTCCGCTGACTCCTTCCAAAAGATAGGCGAACTTACCGAGGCCTTGAAGGGCGTAGTAGGTGTGTCACGGGTCGTAAGTCTGTCCACCCTTATGGACGACTTGGATGTCCTCAATGAATGGACGCTTGAAGACCTTCGACGAAATCTTGGGATGGCTGACATCTTTTCCAAGAATCTCATATCTGTTGACGGAAGAGTCACAGCACTTGTGGCCATGCTGAAACAGGACCATCAAATCGGCCCCACGACCGTTGCTGTTGAGAAGGTCCTTGAGAGATTTCGAGGGCCGGGATACCCGCTGAAGCTTTACCAGATCGGCTATCCGGTCATAGGCCACACCCTCACTGAATACACGGAGAAGGACTTTAAGACCCTGCCGTTTTTCACGATGTCGATTATCTTCCTGGTGCTGCTGTTCTGTTTCCGGAATCTTCGGGGGGCCCTGGTCCCGTTTACTGCCGTGTGCATAACCCTGGTGTGGACATTCGGCCTCATGGGGCTGCTTGATCGCTCGCTGTGCATGGTAACCATGATCATACCAACCTTGCTGATTGCAGTGGGAAGTGCCTATGCCATGCACATCATGGCCGCTTACTTTGACGAGACAACCCGTCAGGAAACCAATAACCAGGCTGTCGTAAAAGGGCTTACCAGGGTATGCCTGCCTACTATCTTTGCGTCGATCACCACGATTGTGTGCTTTGCCTCGCTGTCCTTGAATCAGATTGCAGTGGTAAAGGAATTTGCATTCTTTTCGTGTGTTGGTCTTTTCTTCATGCTCATCATCCATCTCACCTTTATCCCTGCTGCGCTCTCCTACCCAAGAACCTTGAAGTTTGAAGCGGTCCGTGGACCTGAGAACGCAGCCTGGATAGCGTTGTTTCTGAGAAGAGTGGTCCAAGCCGTTCGCAACTATCCCAGAACTATCCTCCTGGTTGCTTTGGTTGTGAGCGTTATTTGCGTAGCCGGTCTTTGGCAGATTCGCGTGGAAACAACACCCATCAGCTTCTTCAAGGATCCCAGCAAGACCAGAATGGCGTTTGAAGACATTCACGAGAACCTGGCAGGCATTTATCCTATCAACGTGATTCTAAGAAGTGATCAGGAAGGATACTTTGCATCTCCCAGGGCTCTTCGCGAGGTGGAAGCCTTGCAGGAGCACCTTGCTACTATTGAGGGGGTGGACCTGTCTATTTCGATTGTAGACCTCCTGAAGTTCGAAGGCCTGCTGACCCGAGGTTTTAGAGAAAAAGAGAAGTACTATACGGTGCCGGATTACCCCTTTGCTGTCAGAGAGGCAATCAAGAACTACCGCCTGTTTGATGCAGATGAACTGGTGGATCACTTTGTTTCAAGGGATTTTTCGCGCATCAATATTGTCTGCCGGAGCCATATTGCATCCACGGGTGATTTCATCAGGACCGAAGAGGTGATGACCTGGTATTTGCGAGACTGGTGCCCTGACGGGATCACATTTGACGTAACCGGTCTGCCCATTGTCGGGTCCCACTCCGCACGGGCCCTGACTAAGGGGCAGATTTGGAGTCTGGGCCTGGCTCTGGTATGTATTTTTCTCTTGCTCTCTGCCCTGTTTCTATCCCCCAAGGTGGGCCTTCTGGCTATGATCCCAAATCTATTTCCCATTCTGGTGAACTTTGGCATCATGGGTTGGGCAGGACTTCACCTCACGGTTGCCACTAGTCTGGTTGCCAGCATCGCTATCGGCCTTGCTGTTGACGACACCATCCATTATATGTTTCGCTTCAATTACCAGTTCAGAAGGGACTTTAGGAGAAGACAGGCCAATTACAGGACAATTGCTGATGTGGGCAAACCGATTGTTTTCACATCCATTGCCATCGGGCTCGGTTTTTCCGTCCTCCTTTTCTCAAGTTTTGTCCCTACCAGCGTCTTTGGACTGCTCATATTGATCACGATGGCCTCTGCCCTGTTTGGAGACCTGTTCATCCTGCCCGTGATTATGCAGGCTACCCCATGGCTTCTTGTAATCCTGGAACGAGGTATCGGCTCTTACGGCAGCATCCCGGCTTTTAAGAATCTGTCTCTGGCCGAGGCCAGGCGGGTGATACTAGCCGGTTTCCGGTACCATTGCACACGGGGAGACGTCATATTTCGGGAGGGGGACCCTGGCAGAGGTATGTATTTGCTTCTGCAGGGTGAGGTAAGGCTTAGTTCCAGTGCGGGGGGCAGCGACAACGTGATTACCGATTTAGGGCAGGGGGGTGTTTTCGGTAAGCTCGGGATAGCGGGTTCGCCCTCAAGAGTCTGTACGGCGACGGCGCGCGACAGTTGCGTCATGATCCACATTAACGAGCAGACGATGGATTATCTGGAAAACCGCTTTCCCAAGATCGCCTTTACGCTTTTCCTGAATCTTATGGCTATTGTTGATGCTCAGAAAGAAAAGGCTAGTGTCTCGTCCAAGAAATAATTTACAAAAGTCAAAGCAAACATGCTCTCTGCGCTGTGGCGTTAGGCAGTAAATTCGAAGCACGTGATGTTTTCAAGGCGCGAGCCGCAAATCCCAAATCCTAAACAAATTCGAATACCAAATGTCCCAATGTTCCAAACGTTTTGAACATTCGGTAATTCGGATTTTGGTCATTGTTTCGGATTTAGATATTCGAAATTCGGATTTATGAGATCGTCTTTGGGGGTTCTGTTGGATCTTGAAAATTATGTCAGTTATTCATGAGACGCAACACTAGGGGTCAATAGCGTTGTCAGGAAGGGCGGGATGGTTGACCTCTTGGAATACCAGTTCGATGATCCTCGGAAGCTTCGCTTCCACCTCTGGTGAAAGCTCCATACCCATATCGAGCGACTTGGGTTCCACCCCAATGATCGTGGTTTCGGGGGTTTTGCCAACAAGTTCTGAGAGGTGAACCACCTCCAGAATACCAATCTGGTGAACTGAGGTCTTGTATGCGTCCGGATATGTGGGGGCATCCTTGATGTCGAATCGGTAGATGGAGCCGGGAGCCTCCCCTCCTTTTACAGCGTCCACGATAATGAGGCGATCTGCCTCTGTCACTACGTTCATGAGCCTGAAACCATCGGTCCCCCCTTCAACCACCTGAACACCCGGAGGAAGTTCCATCTCCAGAAGCTTCTTTGCGACATGGACGCCTACGCCCTCGTCAGACAGGAGAACATTACCCACTCCCAGCACGACAATACGCTTAGGGGGGGCTTTATTGCCCCCCCTAAGCGGTTTAGACATATTAGCTTGCTTCAGCCTGGTCATTCCACAAGGAATTTCTTTATCTCTTGGGATCGATGATGTGAACTGCACAGGCGAGGCATGGATCAAAGGAACGGACGATGCGCACCACATTGATCGGGTTATCCGGATCCGGCACAGGCGCTCCAATCAGCGATTCTTCATACTGGCCCCTAACCTCTTTCTCGCATCTCGGCGAGGCGTTCCAGGTGGAGGGGACTACGCACTGGTAGTTTTCGATCTTCTTGTTCTTGATCTTTACCCAGTGCCCGAGAGCACCTCGCGGCGCCTCGTAGAATCCCGCACCCATGCCTTTTTTCGGCGGTTCGTAATGATCCGTATCGTGGATCTTGAATCCGGGCTTGATCATCTCGCTAACAAGCTGGTCCAACCACTTGTAGCAGGCATCCACCACCAGCTTTGTCTCAATGGCCCGGGCCGCATGGCGCGCCACAACACCCGGCTGTACGCCCTTTGCCACCAGTCCCATGAGGTCAGGGTTCTTGGCTATGAGCATCCTGGCAAGCGG
>JAFDFO010000091.1 GCA_019309815.1 Deltaproteobacteria bacterium | reverse complement strand
CGGACACAAGGCAATGGCCCGGGCAGAGATTCCTTTAGAGAACTTGGACGGCGTTGTTGATCAGAAGGATGATAAGGCGCTGTCGCGCTGGATCGTCAGAAGCCTGAAGTTGTAATAGTGTAGTCTCTCACCAAACCCTGCCTAATTATCAGGACTGCTCACGATTCACAAAGACCATCTTATAAATCCGAAGCACGAAATTCGAAATTCGAAACAAATCCAAAATCCGTACTGTTCTCAAGGCGCAAGCCGCAATTACCATATGTTCCAAACAATCTGCTTTGGCCAGACCAGCTCGTTGCAACCCCTGCAACAATCTGTTTTGGTCATTTGAATTTCGGTCATTCGATATTGTTTCGGATTTCGATATTCGGATTTCGAATTTTGCGTTCTCATTGTGCTCAGGGACATTGGGGAACAGCGGACGACTTATTCTGCCCTCATTTACTCAAGATCTCTCTGATAGTGAGCAACTCGGCTCTGACCTGTTCAAGGGTGGCGGAAAGGTTGTCGTCGGCAGGAAGGTGGGGTTCATTGTGCTTTTGCTGAAGATACCGTTTGGCTCCGGCGATTGTAAATTTCTTTTGATAGAGAAGATCTTTTATTGCCAGGATAATCTCTATATCGTTCTTCTTGTAGAGACGTTGCCCGGAGCGGGAGCGGGCTGGTTTTATTCTTGGAAACTCTGTTTCCCAGTAACGAAGGACATACGACTCAATACCGGTTATCGCGCTAACCTCACCGATCCTAAAATACCGCTTTTGGGGTATCGGGGTACCTGTGGGCTGCATTGATTCGCTCCTTTAGCACTCGGCTGACTTTGAAGGTGATCACCTTTCGTGCTGGGAGTGTCATAGCCTCTCCGGTCTTAGGATTTCTCCCTTTATGAGCCTTTTTCTTGCGCGTGGAGAATTTCCCAAAGGCGGAGATCATGACCGGCTCCCCTTCGGTCAGGGCTTTTTTGATTGATTCGAGAGCACTATCAACAATGGCAGCAGTCTCCCGCCTGGAGAATCCAACTCTCGTGTGAATTGCCTCGACGATATCCTTCTTATTCATCTTGTTATCTTTGTGATTCGTTATTTGCTGTTCGGACAACGGTGAACGGTCAACGGTTTACGCCGTTGGCAGCTGGGCATTGAACTGCTTCAACACCTTGAGGGTCACGGCCTCATGAATGGTGTTCACCTCGTCATCTGTGAGATTTCTCTCGAAAGATCGATAGGTGAACCGCAAGGCCATACTCTTCTTCCCTTCGGGGATTGGGGGGCCCTTGTATATATCAAAGATCTCCACCCGCTCGATAAGCTCTTGGCCCAAGCCTGCTATGAAGTCCAGCACGCCCTGTGCCTCTGAATGATCGTCTGCGATCAAGGCAATATCCCGGGTCGTGGCGGGGAAACGGGGAAGGGCTTCCGCATGCTTTTCCTCAGACACATGGTTTATGAGGAGGTCGAGGTTGAGGTCAAAGCAATAGATCGCCTCTTTCAGCCCAAAATTTGTCAGAACCTGTCTGGACAGTTCTCCTACGGTACCCAGGACTTGGTTGTCTGCACTGATTTGCGCGGCATGCCCCGGTCTTAGATACGGAAAATCGGAACTGGTCAAAGGAGTAAAACGGACTCCGTTTGTGTTCAGTCCCGCACAGACAACTTCCACCACGCCTTTCATATCATAGAAGTCGACTTTTGTTTCCTTAAAATGCCAACTTTTTTCATAACGCTCGCCGGTCCAGAGACCGGATACCATTTCCACTTCGTCCGGGAGCTGATCCTGGCCGGTCTTCATGAAGGTCTTGCCCAGTTCAAAAATCCTCAGGTTCTCATTTCGCTGGGTGCTATTTCGATACAAAGTGAACAGAAGACCGGGCAGCAGAGATGTCCGCATGACTTCTTGATCTTCTGTGAGGGGATTCAGGATCGACACCATCTGGCGGCGCCGATCTTCACTGCCGAGCGTGAGTCGGTCGCAGGCATCCCGGCCGATGAAGCTGTAAGTGACGATCTCTGAAAATCCACAGCCGGCAAGCAGCTCTCGAAGACGGTTCCGGACTTGAAGATTCTTTTCTGGTTTCCCGGCTACAGCTTCAGGCACAGGATGGGTGGTAGGAATTTGATTATATCCCCACAGACGGGCTACCTCTTCCATCAAGTCCTCAGGCCGCGCAATATCCACTCGAAAGGTAGGCGGTATGACTTTGAGCCGGTCTCTGTCCACACGTTCTACGTCTGCTTCTACTGATCTCAGGTAGGTCTCGATCTTGCCTTGGCTCAGACGTGTGCCCAGAAGCCGGTTTGTCCGCCTTACACTGACCTCTATCGTCTTTTCAGGGAACTCCCCGGGAAAGACATCAACGACCCCCTTCGCAAGCCTTCCACCTCCCAATTCCACCATGAGCTGAGCCGAACGGTCCAGCGCAGTTCTGACACCAACCGGGTCCACGCCCCGCTCAAACCGGTATGACGACTCGGTACTTAGGCCGAGCCGTTTGGCGGTGCGGCGAGTCGTGATGGGATTGAAATAGGCACTTTCAATGAAGACGTTTCTCGTGTCGTCTTCGATTTCTGACTCCAGCCCGCCCATGATCCCGGCCAGGGCCACCGGCCTGTCGCCGTCGCATATCATGAGCATATCAGAAGCGAGAGAACGTTCCATGCCGTCCAGGGTCTTGAAAGTTTGGCCTTCCTCAGCTGTTTTCACAACGATTCGATGCTGGGCCAAGCGGTCAAAATCAAAGGCATGGAGCGGTTGACCCGTCTCCATAAGAACGAAATTGGTTACATCCACTAAGTTGTTGATGGCCCGAAGTCCAACTGAGTGCAACCTGTCCTGAAGCCAGAACGGAGACGGTCCAACCTTGACGTCCGTGACCACTCTGGCCGCATACCTGGGACAATGCTCCGGAGCTTCGATAGTCACGGATGTCAGATCATCTATAGGGGTTTCTCCCTGCGGGAGCTTCACCTCAGGGCGTTTCAAGGGAGTTTTAAGGAGGGCTGCGACCTCTCGGGCAATGCCGAGCACACTGAGGCAGTCAGAACGGTTAGGCGTAAGGTCAAACTCGATGACGGTGTCGGAAAGGCCCAGGGCTGCGGCAACTCCAAGTCCCGGCTTGGCTTTTCTGGGTAGCAAGAGGATGCCCGAGCTATCTGCTCCCACGGCAAGTTCCGCCTCGGAGCACAACATCCCCTCTGAAGTTTGACCCCGAATATCTGCGGCTTCAACGGTAAGGCCTGAAAGGAGCTTCACTCCAGGAAGTGCTACCGGTGCAAGACACCCTTTCTTCACATTGGGGGCCCCGCACACAATCTGCCTGACTCCCGTGCCCACATCCACCAGGCAGACAGAAAGTGTATCGGCGTCAGGATGGGGAGTGATTTCAGTGACAGCTCCGACCACGACGCCGTCCAGATAAGCGTAACGATCTGTGAGCGCATCCACCTCAAGCCCCGCCATGGTTAACGCTTCGGCCAGCTTGGGCAGGTCCGTGTCGATCGTCACATAATCTTGGAGCCAGCTTAGACTTACTTTCATGGTGATTTAGTCATTGGTCAGTAGTCACTGGTCATTAGTTTTCCTGATGATCAGCGGGTGTTTGTGGGCCAATGCTCTTGATATATGCATTAAGCTGTTTGGGTAAAATGTTCATTATTTCGGCTAAGTCCGGGTGGTCTGCCAAATCCAAAAGGCCCCGCCTGACACTTTTCCGAAGCCAGACTTTTGTTTCTTCCAAGGAACCGCGGGCGTAATAGCAGAAATTCCTATTTTCCTTATAGTGATATCTTCCGTACCCTTCACCGATATTGGCTGCAATGCCATCAGCGGCCTCGACCATCTGTTTTCCTGTGGTTATCTTGTAGAAGTAATCCCATCGGAGAACAACGTTCCATACGATGTCGGAAAGCTCCTCAGCGAGCCTATAAACCTCAAGATCTTTCAATTGCATGAGCAATCACCAATTACCAGTGACTACTGACCAATGACCAATGGCTAAAATTGCCGCAAAAACCGGATGTCGTTCTCGTAGAACTTCCTGATATCTTCTATTCCATATTTCAGCATGGCAATGCGTTCGATGCCCATGCCGAAGGCAAAACCGGTATAGCGATCCGTGTCGTAGCCGACCATTTCAAATACAGCCGGGTGTACCATGCCGGCCCCGATAACCTCCAGCCACCCGGTGTGGGAGCACACCCGACATCCCTTGCCACGACAGATGACACATCGGATGTCGACCTCTGCACTCGGCTCCGTGAATGGGAAGAAGCTAGGGCGAAACCGTAAGCTTGTCTCCTCATCAAAGATCTGATGAACGAAAGTGGTGAGGATGCCTTTCAGGTCTCCAAAGGATACGCCCTCCTGGACCATTAATCCTTCCACTTGATGAAACATCGGTGTGTGCGAGACATCAGAATCCACCCGGTAGGCCTTGCCAGGGGCAATAATGCAAACTGGTGGGGGCTGCGATTCCATAACCCGCACCTGGATTGGCGAGGTGTGGGTCCTCAAAACGGTGTTTTCGGAGATATAAAAGGTGTCCTGCATGTCACGGGCAGGATGGTCCCGGGGTATGTTAAGGGCCTCGAAGTTGTAATAATCCAATTCTACGTCAGGACCTTCTACGGTCTCAAAGCCAAGTCTTTGGAAGATCTCGCAGATGGCATAGGTAGTCTGAGTAATCGGGTGAAGCCGACCCATAGCAGGGGGCCGTCCAGGGAGGGTGACATCCAGGGTCTCTCTTGAAGACTCTGCCAGGTCCGCCTCAATATCTCGCGCAGCTCTCTTGAGTGCCTCTTCCAGCTTTTCTTTTGTTTGATTAGCAAGTCTTCCCGCCTCGGGTCTTTCCTCTGAGGGCAGGCCGGGTATCTTTCGCAAGAAGACTGTCAAAACCCCTTTGCGTCCCAAATACCGGGCTCTCAAGGCCTTGACCTCTTCCAGATCTGACGCCCCTTCTGCGGCCTCCAGGGCCTCCTTTTCTATTTTCTCAACCTCTGACCTCACAGGGTTTCCCCAAAAAAGCGCACTATCTTCTATGACTCCTGTCCTGCAGCTATAGCTGCAAGTTGAGAGAAGCCGTTTGGGTCTGAGATGGCCAGGTCGGCCAATACCTTCCGATCAATCTCCACCTGCGCCCGTTTCAATCCCTGCATGAAGCGACTGTATGACAAGTTGTTAAGGCGTGCCGCGGCGTTAATTCGGGAAATCCACAGTCTCCTGAAGTCTCGCTTCCGTGTTCTGCGGTCCCTGTAAGCGTACTGCAGGGCCTTATCTACGGCATCTGCTGCCGTCCGGTACAGCTTGCTCCGGCCGCCACGATAACCTTTGGCAAGTTTCAGTATCTTTTTTCTTCTCTTTCTAGCCTTGAACCCTCTTTTAACTCGCATGAATGTCCTCCTATTTCATAAATCGTGAACCGGATCTCAAGTGCAATTTACGCTAAAGCATTGTTCGTTGACCGTTATCCGTGAATGCGGTGCCTATCCGTAGTATAAGCGCACTTCTCCTGTCCGACTCAACCATATGGAATCAGTTTCTTCAACTGAGCTGTGTTGCTCTTGTCAATTATTTGAGACTTTCGAAGCCCCCGCTTCCTTTTGGATGACTTCTTCGTCAGGATATGGTTTGCATGCGACTTGGAATAGACTATCTTACCCTTTGCGGTTACCTTGAAACGTTTCGCTGCACCACGGTTTGTTTTCATTTTTGGCATCGTTTCTTCCCTTTGCTTTATCTTAAGGCCCAGGTCTTCTCGGCTGAGCCTATCATATATACTTACTATTCCATGGCTCTCCTGCTAGAAGCCATTTCAAAATCCCATATAGCTCCCCATGGTCCCGCCGCTGGCGGGATTTAGTGCCCCCGAAAAAATTTTTCGCCTCATCCCGCTTACAGCGGGACTGCGCTTTTTCACTTGTCCCGCCATAGCTTTCTTGGCGCCGGCGGATCAGCCCTCGCCTTGCCCTCGAACGCGATCTGAGGTTTTGAAAAGGCTTCCTGCAATTGTTGGATCCGATGAGGGAATTCAGCGGGGAGTCTACTTGGGGGCAAGGATCATGATCATTATGCGGCCCTCTTTTCTGGCTGACTGCTCCACGACGGCAAATTCTGATGTTTCCTCAATCACACGTTGAAGCAATGCTACCCCGGCATCAGTGTGGGCATTCTCCCGTCCCCTGAAGATGACAGTAACCTTTACCTTGTCCCGATTATCCAGGAAGCGCTTTGCGTGACGCATCTTAACCTGGAAGTCGTGTTCTCCAGTCCTGGGACGCAGTTTTATCTCTTTGACTTGAAAGGTTGACTGACGTTTCTTGGACTCTTGAAGCTTTTTGCTCTGTTCATACTTGTACCGGCCGTAATCCATGATTCGGCAAACCGGCGGGCTAACATTAGGAGCCACCTCAACCAGATCCAATCCATGTGATGCTGCTGTTTCCAAAGCCTCCAAGGTCGGAAGGACCCCGAGTTGCTTGCCCTCCGGGTCTATCAGCCGTACCTCTTTGGCCCGAATCCTTCGGTTTACATTGATGCGTTTAGCTATATTCTTCACCTCCTTGAGAGTCTGTGGATGCTAACAAGCTAGTTTCCATCCATTCTGGATTTGAAACTCACGCCAGGATCCCTCACCAAGAGACTGATTTATGGATGGGAACGAGTTAGATCCTAATACTATACAACAGAGGGCCGAGACAAGGATTTTTGGCTCGTTACCCAACAAAAATTGGACGCTTAGAAAGCAACTGTGGCAATGGCAAACCCAAGAAAGGTTTCCCCTGCATCCGCGGCTCAATTTCCCCAAGGAGTTCAGTCAGGGTCATCTTTCTCTGAGCCCCGTCCCTGGTTCGCACGCTGAGGCGTTGTTCTGCAACCTCTTTTGCACCCAGAACCACTATGTAGGGGGTCCACTCCCTCTCTGCATCTCTAATCTTTCGACCCATGGGGATGTCCCGATCGTCGTAGTCGATTCGATACGGAACGCTCTCCAGAATTTCCCTGCAGGCCGCATCGAATTTTTCAGATACGGGAATCAGTCGCAACTGAATAGGGGCCAGCCAGAACGGAAATGCGGCTTTCTCTCCTCTGCGCATCCGCATAGCCTGGGTCTCGAGTATAGCGTAGATGACCCGGTCTATGGAGCCGGAGATAGAGGCGTGCAAGAGAAGGGGATGTTGCTTTTCTCCCTTGTTGTCCACGTAAGTGATGTCAAATCTTTCTGTGTTTTCAACATCTATCTGGACGGTTGCCAGGCAGGCCGCTTTATCGAGAGCGTCAATGAAGTTGAATTCAAGTTTCGCTACGAAGTAAAAGAATCGCTCATCCCACAACTCAACGAGGGCCGGGCGGTCACAGCGGGCGGTCAGTTCATTGACAAAGGATTGGTTCTGGTCAGCAAAATCACGGACAAACCGAATGGCTACTTCAAAATCAAGCTCAAAGCCCCCCATACATTGAATGGCCAACTCCGTCTGCCGCAGGAATTCTTCCTTGGCCTGTTCCATGTCTTTGGCCAGGGTATGAAGGTCGGGCATGGTAAAGGTTCGCAAGCGTTTCAGGCCCGCCAGTTCGCCGGACTGCTCGCGCCTGAATGAGTAATGAGTCAACTCGTAGAGCTTGCACGGCAGGTGGTGGTGAGAGATCTGCATATCGTGCTGAATCAGGTACTGCCCAAAGCATGCTGCAAAACGGAGAAAATATTCCTTCTGGTCCGAAAGGAGCACATATTGTCGACATATTGTCGCGCCGGAAAACGCTGCAGGTAGAGGTTCAGCTTGGGGTGCTGATAATCATACATAATGGGGGTTTCTACCTTCATTCCGCCATAGTCAATGACTAGCCCGCTCACATAGGTCTCGGCCAGGCTCTTCATTAACTGCCCCTTCGGGTACCATCGAAGATTTCCCGGGTCTGAGGCTGGCTCATAGTCGACTAGTTCCATGCGTCGCATCAATTCAATGTGCGGAGGTGCTTCGTCAGAGGTACGGGTTCCAGACGTCTCGTAATTGTGTAACCGCTCCAGATTAGGACGCGAAGCAAATGAAAAATCTTCTGCCGACACCTGCGTTCCATCAGGTGTCATCACAGTCCAGTCAGACTTCAGGGTTTTTTCAGCCTTCAGGGCCTCCGACTCTTCGGCCTCAGCCCCTGCTTTGGCACCTTTGCCAGGTGCGATTGTCTTTGCCAACTCAGACAAAGGGTGCCCTTTGCAGACAATGTTGAAGGACTTGTAGTAACCAAAAGGTGCCCTTAGGATCTCAAAGCGATTTTGGCCTTGGAGCTGTTTACAGACTTCGTCCAGAAGCCGAACAGCCACACGGGGGGAAGAGAGCGTGCTTGACAGGTGAGCATATGGATAAACAACCAGATGACTTACTCCAATCTGATCAGCAAGAGACAACACCTCTTCTGTAACCTGCCCGACCACGGAGCCCACATCGGCATCATCACCCTTTTCGGCTGCCATGAAGGCCACAAGACACTCGGGAGCTTCGCCCTCGCTGCCTGCCTTTTCCAGCTCGCTTGGCATCGCTACCGACGTCTCGCCCGTAACTCGAAATGAAAACTTGTCTGCATGAATCAGAAGAATGCGCATGCTACGAATCCCATAAAAGAACAAAAGGCATCTGAAGTATCATCTATCCAGATGCCTTCTATCGCCCACGGCTTTCTTAGGTTGTAACAAAAGACGACGTTGTCTGATCCTCAAATATTCTCATCTATCTTGGTAGGCACGACGAGATTTGAACTCGTGACTTCTACCGTGTCAGGGTAGCGCTCTCCCCCTGAGCTACGTGCCTGTGCCTGTGAAACATATCTAATTATCAACTATTTATAGCAGTGTCAAGTGGAATACAGCACCCCTGA
>JAFDFO010000306.1 GCA_019309815.1 Deltaproteobacteria bacterium | reverse complement strand
GCAGTGTGCGCCCAATCTGTATCCGGAACACGACCTCTTTATTCAATCAATGAAACTCAAGAACACGCTTCGATACCTCATGGGTGAGGAACAGATTACTCACCTGGGGCTCGATTACTACTACCATGTCTGATTGAACCTGTTAAACTACTTGCCGGCAAACATACCTGTAGGCCAGTGATACCTTCGAGGGACAGACACTATCCTTCCAGGACAAAGATGATCTCCATCCTCACGCGGTATTCCACCATCTTGTTGTCGGCTACACTGATCCGCTGTTCAATGATGCGAATACCGGTGATCCCCCGGAGGGTCTTACAAGCCCGCTTAAACCCGGTCTTAATGGCATCATTAAAGCTTTTCGGCGATCCGGCAACAATCTCAGTCACTCGCGCAATCCTTGACATAGCTCTTCGCTCCTTCCCCCCGACAGCCCGGGACCGAATTATGTACCCTGGACTTCAGGAATTAAGGCCAACGCCATTAACGCCAGACCAGATAAGGTCTCCCCTCTTCTGTTTCCTGCCACATGACCCTATCCCGGTCACCTCTTTCCAAAGACCTCCTTGAGAAGGTCCGTGACCCTTGCCGCAGGATCTTGTCGGATTTTTCTCTCTTCCTCTCCCAGCACGAAGAAGAGACCCTCCAAGGCTCTGCTATTCACGTATTCGTCCAGGTCGAATGCATAACTACTCGCAAAAGGAACGGTGTTCACCTTTTCTTCCAACTCCTGATACTTACGAGTAACGCCTACCTGGGACATCGTCTCATGAACTATGGGTTCAAAGACCTCGCTAAGCTGCCCGTAGGTTCTTTCTTTGAAGTACAGCGTAGCTTCGTTCTCCCGGCCGTTAAGGATCTTCTGCGCGTCGGAGATAGTCATCTGCCTGATCGCGTCCCAGAAGATGTTTTTTGCCTTCGGGGCAGCTTGCTCGGCTGCATGGTTCATGCTCATCTCAAAGGCGTCCAGCTGCTCACCATACCCCGCAGCCCTCACCAGCGGCTCAACTCCCTGAATGGTATCAGGAAGCGGGATCTTGATCGCGGGGTTTTCGAAGTAGCCTCCCACCTGCGAGACTGTCTCTACCGCATTGCCAGTGCCGACCAGGAGGGCCTCTTTGAGTCCGTCAATAATTTCACTCTGCGACAGCTCCTGTTCTCCCTGAACCGCGTCTTTGACACCCCTGAAAAAATCACCGAACCCGGCGTGAACCGGGGAAATCTGGAAGGCTCCCCAAGCTATCAGGAGTGATATAAGGCAGGGCCGAAATATTGGCATGGCATTCCCGTCCCCGTGGCCAAGGCCATCGGGATCGCTTACAGCCAACGGTTTTCAGCTTTTGTGGATTATGGGGTTGAGCACCACCTGCTCAACCCCATAAGTTGACTTAATAGAAACGTGCTCTTCTACTTTATGGGTTTCAATTGCACCCTTCGGTTTTGAAACCGTCCTTCGCGAGTGTCGTTGGAAGCAGCTGGTTGCGACATGCCATACCCCTTGGCAGAAAGTCGATCTTTTCCAATCCCTTTCTCCACAAAGTAGTTCATGACCGCATCAGCCCGCTTCTCTGAAAGAGCCTGGTTGTATGCCTCGGGCCCCATATTGTCGGTATGTCCTTGTATCTCGACTTTGACTGTCGGGTTCTCCTTCAGCACAACCACGACCTCGTCCAGACCTGCCTGATCCTGAGGCCTGATTTCTGCTTTGTCTGTGGAAAAGTTGATCCCCTTGACGACCCAGCATCCGACCTTATTGACCTTGGCACCTGCAATTGTGTCGGGACACTTGTCAGCGCTATCTGGCACCCCGTCTCGGTCAGAATCTCTCTCGCCCCCGCAGAAAACGGCGTCCACAAAATTAGCCATTCCCTGACCGGAGGAGAGATCATCGGCATTCACGGAAAACCCGCATCCACCTGCATTTGCAACCTGGTCCAGAAGCTTCTTGCCGACCTTACAATCCCCGATTTGTATTGTGTAGATGCATACCCTTTTACCATACTGGCACTTCATCTTTTTGGCAGCCTCCACAGGGGCATCGTCCATCTCTTTTCCATCGCTCACGATGATGACGGCAATGTCCCCTTTGGTCGACTGCAGGTCTTGGCTCGCCCCATCTATCGCCAAACATAGCGGGCTATTGCCACCAGCCCGTTTGGCCACTGCAACGCCCCCTTCAAGCCCTTCCTTCGTATACTCTGTCACTCCATAGACCAGGGCTGTCTTCTTCTGGTAAGCACGGACACCAACACCAAATGTCCGAAGCGCACCCATAAGTTTCAAGTCAGGAATCGCCTGATTCATGTTGCTCACGGTCTCTTTGGCCAAGCTTAGCTTGCTGGCATCCTTGTAGACATCACCCATAGACCCTGATGCATCCAGGATGACCAAGAAATTGTCGACCTTTTCTGTGCACCCGGCAGCCTGTGTCTCCGAAGTTGCATAACAGACCAGCATGGCTGCCAACATTACACCAACTAACACTTTAAAGTACCTTTTCTCCATAGCTCTCCCTCCCTGTTGGAATTAGGTTTTCAAAATATGCTCACCGATAGTTTCGGTCCGACCCACTATGAGACAATTGATACCTCTTTCTGTTTAACCTCAGTGAAACGTTCTTACTACAAGACGAATGACATCTGGCCGTTTGTTCTTTGTAGTTCAACTCAATTGCCAAAGGGGAGACCTTTGAGG
>JAFDFO010000305.1 GCA_019309815.1 Deltaproteobacteria bacterium | reverse complement strand
AATGAGGTTTCCAAAAGGTATCCCTATGAACACTAATAGTGCAGTCAGGTGGCAAAGCATGCCCCATGTCTGAGCTTTTTTCTCTTCATTTTCGGCCATTTGGCGTTCTCCTTTTTCCGTGCTGCCCATCCCGTCTTCCCGCCTGTCCTGAGCTTGTTTATCCTGAGCCCCGCCGAAGGGCCTGTCCTGAGCTTGTCGAAGGGTCGAACTGTCGAAGGGCCTGTCTCTCGTAGTATAAGCCATCTCGAAAATCCCAATCAGGCTTCAGGGCCGAGACGGCAAACTAATTCCGGAGTGTTGGAGTACTGGAGTATTGGAGTGTTGGTTATGAAAAAAAGCAGTTGTTCTTTCGTTCTTTTCCAGTATTCCAGTACTCCCGCTCTTTGAGGCTTGCCGACTGGACTACCAAGCCTTAAATGTGTTTTTGAGATAGCTTTTAGACTCCCTAATCAGGCGTCAATTGCATGAGCCATAATTTCTCATTTTCAAAATCGTCCAGGCTGCCGTACTTCGAACCCTGTGCGATGGTCTGGGCTTCCATGGCCCGCATCCCCTGATTCTTTGTAACATACGTCAAATACTTGGCAATATCAACCGCCAGCGTCTTGAAGTTATTCAAGACATTATATGCCATTTTGCTTCCGAGACATGAATAGTCAAAGGAATCGCCAATAATTCGAAGGCTGTCACAGTCATCTGTGGCAATCAGGTCCAGATAGTACCTGGATTCGCTTCTGTGTTTTGTCACTTCTCTAGTCTTAGACCTCTCGTGCTGGATTGCCACAGCAGTAATAGGTGTCAGTCCTGTCCTGAATAACCATTTCTTGACTTTGCCATTAGGCGGCAACCGTTCCGTCGTTCGCAGGATTTCTTCAATCTCGCCAGCGCACAAGAGGATAACGCTACTCCACTTTAAGAACTTGTCATAGCCTTTGTCCTGGAAAGCCAGACCATCCGCCTTTGGGACGGCTTTTCGTAATACTATTGGCTGAGGAGGCTTTCTCAGCCTGGAAGCGGGGAGCACAAAGGTCTCTATCTCTATCTGCCCGAATGCCTGCTGCAGCTCTTCTGCCTCCTCAATCACATCTGTCTTGTATAGAAGGCCCCAGGAATGTTTGAGCTGAGTCGTGGCATCCATGCGATGTATGCCTGATGTGCGACTCAGAATATCAGCCAACGCGGGAAGATCAAAATGATCAATACTGTTCAAAACAACAAAATAGGAACCTTCAGCAGTCATGTGTTGAGCCTTATAGCCTGTCGTAGATGAATCTATTCGTGCCACAGCCTGCTTTGCGTTGCATGGACTACCGTTCCACTTGAGCCTTTCGCGCTAACCTTGATGTGATAGCCTTTTGTGCTCTCGGTGTAGGAAAAATCAGTGAAGTTCGGTCGGTCTGGAAGTACCATAGGCATTCCTCCGAGACTGTCTGCAATCCGCTGAATCCTGTCCTTGAATGCCGTGTAGTTGTTGGTCTTATACGTTTTTCCGTCTCGTTCCCCGAGGCTATAAGCACCTGAAAGGAAATCGAGCACCTCTCTTATTCGTTTAACATCGTTTATTGCAAGCTTGATTTGGACTTTGCCCACTGTCTTACCAGTCTCTCGGACAGCGACCGCCAGCCATATGTATCTAGCGACCAGAATACTCAGCAAAACGATAAGAAGGCCGCGTAGCATTCTAGATGACATATTACTTCCCGCGCTGCGATTACTTCTGGTAGAAGGACTTGGCCATGTCAGTAACAAGGCAATTGATCAGCAGGTTGTCAACAAGCCATACCTCCTTCAGTCTCACCGCGGCCCACTCGACGGTGAATCCCTTCATAGCCCTGTTTCCCACGGTGATGCCGTGTCCTTTGTCAGGATGGGAAAACTCAATCCACAAGCTTACTTTGTTACAGTTTTCAGGCATTGAACTGATGCTGTATGCCGTGACGTATGGTAAGATATCTCCTGCGTTGCCAAGGGTTCGGCGTAGCTTACTACAGCTTTATCCTGAGCATGTCGAAGGGCCTCACCCCTGGACGCCTTGGATCTGCAGCACCCTAGGCTTTTTCAACTTTAGGGTTCATTGACTGGCCCAGAAACATACATGCGTTCCAGCTTCCGGTAATGTTCGTCTTCTGCCACCTTTTAGCTAATGAAGCTCCTCCGCCTTGATGGACGGGGCTTCCCGACACTCTATCCCCGTCTAATCTCCATTTTTTCCAGTGCTTCCCGTGCAGCTTCTTTTACTTCAGCATCGTATTCACCATCCAAGACCATTTGCATCCTTGGGGCTATTTCGTGCTTTCCTGACTCCCCCAAGATATGAATGATGTCGCCCTTCACCTGATCTTCCACATGGTGAAAGCGTTCCCAGAGGGGATCGATCACCTGAGCTGCCAGTTCCGGGTTACGGTTGGTTATTTCTTCCATGGCCACCATGGCTCCAAGACGGACGGGCCATTTGTCATGTGTCAGAAGGTCAAGCAACGCCGGAAAAATTTCCTTATTTTCGAGCATCATTTCCGCAAGCCCAAAAGCATTTCCTTCTGTCAACATTCTCTCAAGAGACGGGCTGCCGAGTTTAGCGGGGTCACGGTTTGTCATAACCTCTGTGACTTCTTCCAGCCGAAATGAGCCCGTCCACCGAAACTGTTCGTCGAGGAGAAGGGTGGGGACAGATTGAATCCTATTTGACTTGGCCATCTCTGGAAAGAGGG
>JAFDFO010000011.1 GCA_019309815.1 Deltaproteobacteria bacterium | reverse complement strand
GAGAGCAAGAGTACGAGGGCTCTTGTTCTTCTTCGGGTGTTCAAAAACGAACCAATCGACTCTATGGGCTTTTCGTGGAGTAAGATTGAGCACGGCTACGAGTTTTACACACTAATATCGTCTGTCAGTTGACTGATTCATGCGTTCACTTGCCAAAGTCAAAGATGGGAGATCATGGTAACGGGTGATGGATCATGCTATCAATCACGTCATCCGGAACTAAGCCATGATGAAGGTTCTTTGCAAATTCAGCTTCTTCATGGATATCAAGACTCGGGCTGCTGGCAAGACTGTCAGTGCCAAGGTAGACATCAACACCAGCTGAAATAAAACGCTCTAGCGGCATTCTCCCGCACCCAAGACGATCATTCGATCGAGGACAATGGACAACTGCACAACCAGCCCCTGCAACACGATCTATTTCTTTGTCTGTCAAATGAATGCAGTGAACAAGAAATGGACGGACATCCAGTACACCCAGCGAATCCAGATAGAAAACAGAGCCTTGCTTTAAAGGGAACCTGGACAAGACACCGGCGATCTTCCGTGAAACAAGATTATTGCCGATGAAGGATATTATTCTTGCCCGTCTGATCAAGGTGTCTTCCAACCGTGTCTCGGCAGCATGGATGGATAGTGGTATCCCTTCAGCCCTGCACCGTGCAGCGGCTTCCTCAAGTAGAGCCGGATGGCAGGTATAGGGGGAGTGGACGGTCAAACCCACCTTCATGGGCGAAGTAATATTTTGCTGCCGTGCCTGATCAATCCTAGTTACTGCACGTTCCAGCTTCTCTAAACCCTGTGTCTTATTGAAGCCCAGGACCTCTAAAAAAACAATTCCGCCCAATCCGCTGTCTTGAAGCGGCTGTACACTGCTCCATAAAGCAGTTACATCGCAGACATGTGTTGTACCGCACGCTTTCAGTGCATCGATCCCTTGTTGAACGGACGTGTGGATTTCGTCCCCTGTTAGCTGCTTCATTCTTCTGGCAATATCACCCAGCCAGGGAAGCAATCCCACGTGATTCGATGAAAAAGACTGGGCCAGGCAAGTCAGCTCAAGATGCGTGTGTGCATTGGTAACTGGTACCATAAGCTAAAATTGATCCCATGAGATTTTGTCAGTATGGGAGTGGACCATTGAGCGGCAGAAACGGAATTTCCCTTCCGGTTTGAATGAGTGTTCGTCAATGATTTCGATCCGAAATTCAACATCGCTGGGAAGCTGGCTCATCGCCAGCCTCTTGACGTTGACCAATTGACCTTCCGAAGGGTTTTGAAACGGCTGAATTCGGAGAAGAATGCGGTCGACTTCCTCCTGAATGAGCTCATAACGATTGAACCATCCGCTTTCGCTTTCCATGATTGGAACAACAATTTTGTCCGGGTGCATCAAGCGCCCGTTCGGTAACCGGAAATAGTCGTGCAAGCGTCCCTGCACGGCTCGGAGTGTAGAAAATGGTTGCCCGCAGGAACAGACTTCCGGGCCACGCGTGACAATGTCGCCAAGACGGTATCGAATGAACGGCATGGCGTAACTGTGAAGTCCCGTGGCCACGACCTCACCTTGTTCCCCTACCGCAGCAGGCCGACCATTCTGAAGGACTTCGAGAACAAGATTATCATCACATACATGATAATCCCCGCTATCGGGACACTCCCATGCCACTTTGTTAAATTCATGTGCGCCATACAAACCAAAAACTCTTTTACCAAAACCCCGCTCTATTTCCTGTCTCCTAAACGGCGTTAGAGATTCACCTCCCGCAATGATAAATTTGGGATTGATCCCCGAGGATCTTTCAGGGCCAATAAGCCCGGCGATATGCGCCAGCACGGTGGGATAACCAAATACGATATCGGGTTTTAACAAAGAAAGCTCATGTATGATTTCGTTTTCGTGTAGCAGGCTATGAATCGGATACACCCTATGAATGCCCAGAGCTTGCCGGACAGCGCCCGGAATATTGTCGCGCTGATGACTGGCGGAAACCAATCGGACGTGTGCAGTCTTGTCCAAAGGCAGAACCCCAAACTGCTGCAGTACACGGATATGAAAGAAGTTGATCAGGTGATCTTCCCAAGACGTGCGGTGCACAGTAAAAGGGCGCCCCGAGGATCCGCTTGTCGAACGTTTAACGGTTTTCTTCGGATCGATTTTTGAAGAGAGGACGTCTTGCAAGGGGCGCGTCCTATAATCCTGAGTAGATGTGATAGGGATTAAAGAAAGATCCTCAATGGTCTTGATATCCTGCGGTTTTATTCCCGCAGCATCGAAAAGCTGCCGATAATATTTTACATATTGATAGGCGTTAGCGATGATTGAACGCAATTTGCGGTTTTGGAACGCAGTAATTGCATCTTTTGTTTTTTGTGGATTTCTCCAAATTTGACTGAAGGTGTGGATGCTTTCAGCTAAAACTGACATAAGTTCGAAACCTTACCTTTGGACAAAGAAGATCGGCGCGAACGTATCCTAGAGCCTTCTGTTTGTCAAATGTGCAACAAGGCCCCGGTGTTGCAGAACCTTATGACCACTATTGGATACCTGCCCTTGACACTTTCCAACTCTTAGGACATATTCTCTAAAGTAAGGGAAATGCATTTCAATTCAAAGCGAAAAACCTCCCATTTCATTGCCCGTTTGTTGGCAATATAGGAAAGAAATGAAGAAGACAATAGGGGAAGACATTCCCATTCCTTTCGGTACTCCACTTGGCAGGATGCAGGTAATGCTGGATCTTTTTCGGGAGTGTTGGCCAATACTGTCATGGGCTGCTCAAAATTATCGGCGCAGGCTGGCAAAAAAATGCAGGGTTGTTGCCGTTGTGGGTACTTTTGGAAAATCAACCGCATCAAGGTGCATTGCGACGGCGCTTGGCAGAAATCCCGACAGAGTTTCCCAGCGCAACACAAAGAGTTTCCTGGCTCGTGGAATACTTCAGATACGGCCAAATGACCGTCATGCGGTGATTGAGGTGGCAATTGGCGGCCCCGGGGAAATGGCCCCCTACGCTAAAATGATCAGGCCTGATATCACGGTGGTTACCTCAATCGGCAGTGAACACCACGATCGCCTTGGCTCCCTTGAGAGAACACGAGCAGAAAAGTGCGAAATGGTCCGTATCTTGCCGGAAACGGGAGTTGCAGTACTAAATGGTGATGATCCCAACGTCCGTTGGATGAAAGAAAAGACCAAGGCCAGGGCAGTCCACTTCGGTTTGGGCAAGAACAACGTAGTCAGGGCAAGCAATATTTTGCTTGACTGGCCGCAAGGAACCCGTTTCACACTTCATGTGGCGGATAAAGAATACGATATGAACGTAAGGCTTATCGGGCGCCCTATGGTATATTCCATTCTTGCCGGAGTGGCGGTGGCATATGCAGAAGGCCTGTCTCTTTCAGAGGTTTTGCCAGCGTTGGAGTCCCTGTCACCGACGCCGGGGCGGCTTCAACCTGTTGAACTCCCCAATGGTGCATGGATAATCCGGGATGACTGCAAATCAACCGTGGAAACCGTTGATGCTGCCCTGGACGTCTTTTCGGAGATTAATGCAAGGAGCAAGATTGCGGTCTTCGGAGAAATCTACGATCCCCCCGGAAGTCCAGACGCAATTTATGAACGAGTCGGGGAACGTCTCGCAAAAGTGAGTTCACGCATCATCCTGATCGGCGACGAAGATGCGCGGCAATACTACGAGGTGGGCATAAGACGTATGGGTTTTCCTGATGAGTCGTTAGTTTACGTGAACGGAAACGTCGCTGAGGCTATAGAAATACTCAGAAAATGGTTGGGGCCTGGAGACGTGGCACTTATCAAAGGGAGTCATAGACAACGCCTCGAACGGATAGCTCTTTCCATAAGCGGACGGGTCGTGAAGTGCCTACTACCATATTGCAACGTAAAGACCTCGCGTTGTGAATATTGTTCCCTGCTGGGACAGCGGTGGACGATCAGCAAGGCTCAAAAAGACTTGTCATGACAAAGGTTACTTACATTGGATGGTTGGGTTATCAAAACATCGGAGACGAGGCTTTCTTGCCAGCCAACATGAAACTGTTTCCGGATTGCCGGCTGGCGCCCAACAATCGGCGTTTTGAGAGCAAGGTCACGTTGTTTGGAGGAGGCACACTGTTTCCCCGATGGCCGGTCTGGATCATGAAGAACAAGTACAACTACGCCATAGGCGTGGGGATGAGGTCTCCAAACTTCTGGGGTCCACCAAAACCCTGGCAAATCGAGATTCTAAGAGGGTTCGATTTTCGGTTTATGGGCGTCAGAGGGCCGCACTCACAAGAGCTCCTTGCCTCATACGGAATCGAGTCAACGGTCACGGGAGATACGGCTCTTATCTTGGAGCCAAATTCCTACGACGCAACAGAAGAGGGGTTGGTCGGAATAAACGTTGCCAAGATAAGGGGCGCCAAGCATGTCAAAGGATCAGATATCTGGGGGTCTGATGAAGAGCAATTACTGGACGTGATGATGCACGTGTGCAGCAAGCTTGAGGCACTGGGATACAGACTGCTTCTGCTGCCGTTTGACCCCGATGACACCGTTCATCTGGAAAGAATAGCAACGGCCTTGCACAACGTGGAACTGCTTGGGGATATGAGTGATCCAATTCAGGTACTGAATGCAGTATCCCGTTGTGAGTTCTTGATTGGCGAGAAGCTGCATTCAATAGTTTTTTCAGCATGCTGCTATGTGCCGTTTATTAGTCTTGAATACAGACCAAAATGCCGAGATTTCACTGCATTGCTGGGCATGGAGGATTTTACTGTGCGGACGGACGAAGTGAGTGCTGAAAGGGTACTCGATCTATTTGGTGAACTTTCCCGAAATCGCCCGCGATATAGTGATGACCTCCGTTTCAAAGTGAATCGTCAAAGAGAAGTGCTCCGGCAATCATCACAGATTATCCAAGACGACTGGAACCAGCTCGACACCAGTTGGTCAACCGTTGGTGAAAAGGTGCAGATGGCCAGACAAAAACTGCTGAAAGAAAAGATCAAGTTCATCTCGCATATTAGACGCGTCGGCCCCAACCCTTTATGTTAATGTATTTATGTACGAGTCATTTGGTCTTTCTTAAGTCACGACCTGTGAAAATAGCCTTATGAAAGGTTATAGTTCCCAGCTGCCACGAGGAATCCCAACAGGTACCCTATTGGCAAGAAGATTCTTGTATTACATCACAAGCACAAAATCTACTTCCTCTCCAAGATCCTTGTGATGATCGTCTACCATATGATTTCCTTATTCTACTTGGTCTGTATTGGATAATCGAGGGGGAGCAATTAAAGGGGAACGCGTGTAATATTCACGCGCAGGAAAAGTGAGGGATATGAGGACGTTTTTCTTTGTCAATGAGTCTTGCCATAGACGGCAAGCCGAGATAGCAATGGTAAAAGACTTCTTGATCCTGAACGGATGGGTAGAGGGCTTCCGCCTGAAAACTTCCGATTTGATAATTCTTTTTACGTGCGCATTTTGTCAGAGCAAAGTGGCCGAGATGATTGACGAAATTGCCCACATTAAGTCTGGGATGAAACCTGCCGCCGAACTCATTGTGGGAAGCTGCCTGCCCAAAACCGATAAGGAGAGTTTGAGAAGGGTCTTTGATGGTAAGACCATAAGTCCTACTGATTTCAGTGAACTCGATAACCTCGCGAACATCAACATGAGCATTAGAGACATGCCATCTATGTTTGGCAAAGAGGCAATCGGTCCCCAGGAAAGACACTCTGCACTCACAGTTCAACATCACAGCTCGTTCAAAAAAGTTGTCCCCAAAGCGCTTAATCAATTCAAGACACAAGGCACCTGTCGGACTTTGAAGCAAATACCTCATATGTTACGTAGTCGTGTGTTGAGCAAGCGTAAAGCTGTTATGTTGTCCGTGGGATGCTTGAGAAAATGCTCTTATTGCGCCATTAGGTTTGCGACCGGGAAGTTGAGGAGCAAACCCATGGAAAAAATTATGCAGGAGTTCACTGAAGGCTTGAAGTCAGGTTGCAGGAAATTTGAACTTTATGCTGACTCCATTGGCGACTATGGGTTAGATATTGGAACTAATTTGGGGGAATTATTCGATGAACTTATACATCTGAGAAATAAGCGTTTCAGCATAGGAATTTACGATCTTCATCCGTCATCCTTCACAAAGTACTTCGATAAAATCATGTTGCTCTGCAAAATGGGCCGCCTTCATTATCTTTATGTCCCAATGCAGTCAGGTAATGAGCGGATATTGCGATTGATGAACAGACCATGCAACGTTAACAATCTCAAAGAAAAGTTATTGGAGATAAAACGGTCTAAGAGAGTTTTTCTGCAAACAAGTATCATCGTGGGATTTCCGACGGAGACCGAAGAAGACTTCGAAGATACCGTGAGGTTTTTAAAAGAGGTCGACGTTGATGATGCATTCATACACTTCTATACCGACATGCCGAAGACGAAGTCATCAAAACTGGCAGGGAAAGTCAGTAAAGATACTATGTCAAAGAGGATGCGTGGAATATCTGATGCGGGTATTAGGCATAATGTTGGCCGAACTAAACATGAATGGGAAAATATCCCGATGTATGAGTCCATCTTATTGTAAGATATTGTATTTACTTAGCCGATCAACAAAAAGCATGACAAGGTAGGAACAGGAAACGGACTTGTAGATATTAGCATATTTAACTTTTTGTGTATAAAATTGTGGCTTGTGGAGTACTGCAGATTGTGGCAGGTTGTAGATACGTTATTATCGAATCTGACCGATTCTATTCCACGAGATGAGATGGGCCTTTAAAGGGGTAGCAAGGAGGAAGTTGCATGAGTGCCGGAATCCGCTTCGTTTGGATTGCTTGTTTTGGTGTCGTACTCTCCATGGGAATGTTGACAGACGTTTACTCAGAGGAGAGAAGGCTCATAAAGGTGGGAGATCCCTTTCCGGAGATCCTTCTGAAGGCTTCTGATGACCCTAAAGGCACGGCCTATTTAGGGATCTCCGAAGGCAAGAGCTTCACTATCAATGACATCAAAGCCGATCTTGTTCTGGTTGAGATTTTGAATGCCTATTGTGCGAGTTGCTGGAGACAGGTTCCCGTATATAACAAGCTGTATTCTCTCATTGAATCCGATCCCCAGACCAAGGGACGGATCAAAATGGTGAGCATTGGCGTGGGGAACGAAGATTGGGAGGTCAAATACTTTGTCGAACAGTTTGAGGTGCCCTTCCCAGTATTTCCGGATCCTGACTTCGTCATGCACGAAGCCATTGGAGGGAGCTGGACCCCTTTTTCCATCCTCGTTAGGCAGGACCCAACAGGCAAAACCGGGATCGTTGCCAGCACCCACTTAGGTGTACAGTACAAACAGGAAGAGGTCTTTGCCGAGATGCGATCACTGCTGGATGTAGATTTGGCAACGTTTCGAGAGAAAGGGAAGAAATGCGAAACCAAGGTCGTGTATGTCAAGCCTGTCCTCACAGAAGAAGAACTCAAGGCCAGAATAAAGGAGGCATTTGCCAACAAGGGGAAGGATCTAAGCAGATTTGAAAAGGTTAAGCTTGCAAGCGGTAGAGAGGTTTATACAGGCGTGGTTCAGAAGGATGGAAAGGAAACTCGCCTCTTTGCCAGGGTCATAAGTCGACCTCCTCCGTGTGACGTGTGTCATGATGTCCATTTCATCTACGTATTTGACAAAACAGGGAAGGTGCTGGAGTTTGATCCTCTCCAATTGACAAAGAAGGGGAATAGAGATTTTGACGAGGCAGATGTAGACAAGATCCGGAAGCGCGTTGTGGGCAAGTATGTTTTTGAGCCGTTTGTATTTGATGCGAAGGTAGATTCGGTGACTTATGCTACGATTACATGTGCAGTCATTTTCAAGGGCCTCAACGAGGGACAGTCTCTCTTCAAGGAGCTTCAACAACAAGGGTTGATTTAGGGAGGAAGGAGGACGGCGATGAATCGCATCCTTAGGGTCACAATGGCAACCATAGCTCTGATAGCCTTTTCGGTTATGATCGGACAGGCCGAAGACCGCAAGGGGCCCAGCTGGCACAGACGTCAAGTCCGAGACAAGATAGGGGGCGTTCCAGAGGAAATCCTGAAACTTCAAAGCCTCGAGAAAGTCCAGCCACCTTCGATCGATGCTGCCGTCGTCACAGCCCTGAAGGCAGCGGACGAAGCCGCGCGAGGGTTGATCGACATGAACTTCCACAAAGGGAAGCGCATCACGGTTCCTGACGACTTCAAAACGATCCAGAGCGGGATCGACGCTGCTAAGGCCGGGGATATTGTCATCGTCAAACCAGGCACATACTTCGAGTTGATCGAAATGAAGGACGGCGTAAAGCTGGTTTCCGATTCAACAAAGGGTGGAGATGAGCTTGTGGCTGTGGAAGACGCACGGATGAAGCTTCCCCGCCGGACGATGCGGACGATTATCGACGGCTCAAAGTCAAATACCTCACATCACGGCATGATTGATTTCAACCCGGGTGTTGGCCGAAAGACGATTGTTGATGGGTTCACGATCCAAAATCTGCCCATGCAGGATCACCACATCCCGGGACATGCCCATGCTGTCAACGTCCGGGGTGCAAGCCCGGTCATCATGAACTGTTACGTGCTGAAAAATGGAAGTACGGGCATAGGAACTCATGTCGTATTTTCGGATCAGAAAAGCAGGATGTCAGGGCGGGACTTCCGCTGGGAGAACGTGCGGCACAGGGCCGAAGGAGTCACCTACCGAAACATTATTCGCGAAAGTGTTGGTCTGGGTATTGGCTGCAACCATTTCTCAGCACCTCATATCCTTGGCAATGAGGTTCTTCTCAATACTGATGTGGAACTGGGCCACGAACCCTCGCCCGGCATGGGGGCCAAGCACGGGGCAGCGCCGACCATCGTGGGCAACATTGTTCACGATAATCCCGGCGGCGGAATCTTAAGCAAGGTAGGCGACCCACAGGGGGCACATAATATCAACAGGCCGACACATCCGATTGTCATGAAGAACGTGGTGTACAAAAACGGAAATGCCGCGGCGGCAATTTCATGTAACGGGGCGGGGTCCAGAGAGATGCCCGTCCGTTTCATCCATAATTTCATCTATGATGCCGGTTCTGTGGGGATCGGACTTTCCAACGGCGCTGTTTGCATTGTTGAAGAGAATATTGTTTCAGGCACTGCAGATCCGGGTATTGTGGTCAAGGCTGCCACCGCTCTCAAGCTCAACCGCAACAAGGTGACCGGCACGATGGCACCGGGTTTCGTCTTCGTGGACGGTGCTACAGTCGTTGAGATGATAGGAAACGCTGCTGATGGCAATCAGGGTCCACGGTTCATGCTGCGTGGCAGCACCATTGCCGGGCATGAGGGGTAGGTCTTACTGTTGACTAGAGATTGAGTCATCCCCCCTGCAGGATTTCGGTAGTTTCGGGCTTCCCCTCTTCATCCCAGCCTCTGAGACGATAGTAGTCAGACAGCATCTTTTCAAGCTCGGCTTCGCTTTTCCTACTCTTAGCAGGGTGTCCGTTCTTTTTGAACCACATCAGTAGTTTTTCATCGAGTATCCAGCATCCAGCATCGGAACCATAACTAATTTGCTAAGTTCTTATCACGTAAAGAGGCTGGCCAGATTCGAGGATATGATCATTCTCCCTCAATATCGACGATCTCAAGCTCCTTTCCTGAAACAAGCGTCACCAGCGCCCCACCGCACTGGGGACAGAGGAACAAGTAGTTGTCTATTTGAAAGTCAGCATCACAGTCCTGGCAGTGTCCTATGAGGGGCACCACTTCCATGGCGAGGTGCGCCCCTTCCGCCAGTGTGCCCTGCGAAATAACCTCAAAAGAAAAGCTGAGAGCCCTGGGTACGACCGTGGAAAGCTGTCCTATGCGGAGACGTACCTGGTTGACCCGGAGAAGCCCGTGTTTCTTGCTTTCGTCCTGGACAATTCTGAGGAGACTTTCAGCAACTGCCAGTTCATGCATTAATCGAGGAATCCCTCCTCAATGGTGATCGGGCTCTTGCTACGAAGCAAACCCAGCAATTCTCCGAGCGTCCTCTGACGTTTCTGGCGCAGAAGATTAGATGTGAACTCCGATTTCTTGTTCTCGAATTCCTTTTGATCGGCTTCCTGTCGGTCTTTTAGGTGGATCACGTAGTATCCTTGCTGCCCCCTGAGCACTGAACCGGGAAACGGCTTTGAGGAACTCAGCAGAAACGCCGCTTCCAGGATGTCCCGTTCAAATCCAATCTCCGGGATTGCCCCTGACCGGCCGAAAAAGTCAGTGGTTTCGGTCGTCAACTCTTGACTTGAAACCGCCTCCTGAAACGATGCTCCCTCTTTCAGAACATTCAGGAATTCCTCGGCGCCCTTTTTGGCCAGGTCTTTCTTCTTGGCCTGGATCAGATCCTGCCTGACCATCTCTTTGATGCTTTCCAGCGCCGGGATGGTCGCTGGCTCCTTCGCCATCGGTTGAAGTATGTAGTATCCATCCGAGAGTTCAAGGGGTTCACTGACAACGTCTTCGGCGAGAGCAAAAGCAGTTTCGGCAAACTTCTTCGCCTCCTTGATTCCCTTGACCGGTCCATCCTGAGAGAAGAACTCGGTCTGATGGAGAATGAGCTGATTGGTTTTGGCTACATCAGATATGCTGCCGGCTTCGTAACAGGCTTCATAGATCTCCTCGGCGCGGTCAAAGGCCGTTGATTTACCTGCATCTTTGGAGAGCCTGGCTTCAATTTGCTCAGAAACTTCGGCCAGAACCGGCTTTTTGGCTTCCTGAATTGCCTCGACCTTGATGATATGCCAACCAAAAGGGCTTCTGACAAGGTCACTAATCTCACCTGTTTTCATGGAAAAGGCAGCTTCCGAAAAGGGCTTTACCATACGATCTTTCGTGAAAAACCCAAGATCGCCTCCCTTTTCCCGGCTTCCCGGATCATCGGAATATTTCTCGGCTAACTTTGCAAAGTCCTTTCCGGACTTTGCTTGCGCTAGCACATCCGCCGCCTTCTTTCGAGCCTCATCGACCGCTTCCGGTTCGGCATCAGGTCCTACTTCAAACAAGATATGACGCGCCTTGACTTTCTTGGGGGTGGCAAAGTCTTGTCTATTGAGATCAAAATACGTGAGGACATCTTCTTCAGAAACCGTGGCCATGGCTTCAAATGCCTTGAAATCGAGAAGAAGATACTGGGCTTTTACCATGGGGGGGATTTCATATACATTCTTGTGCTCAGAGAAATAGGCTTGGATTTCTTCTTCACTCGCCTCGATATTGCTATATTCCTCAGGTTTGAAAACCACATACTCCAGGCTCACTTTTTCATTGAGCCACTTATAGGCCTCCAGGGCCTCGGCTTCTGACACCTTAAGGCTACCGAGGTAAAAGCCTTGAACCTTCTCCATGAGAAGTTCCTGTTTCTGACGTTCCTCAAAAATCTCCGGTGTCATCCGGTTACTCATCAAAACGCGCTCGTACACCCTTGGGTCGAAGCGGCCATTTCTCTGGAAAGCGGGTTGTTGTTGAATGACTGCGAGCAATTCCTTATCGGGCACTTGGAATTTGAGACGGTCCGCTTCCTGCAGAAGAAGCCGGCGGTGGATGATTTCATCTAATGCCTGTTTCTTGAGGTTCAGACTCTGGATGAGTTTTTCGTCTAGCCTGTTGCCGAACTGTCTTCGGTAACCTTCAAGCATCTGATCATACACACCTCGGAACTCTTCAAGAAAGATCGGAGAGCCGTTTACCATGGCGACCTGGTTGCCTTTCCGACCCTGAGAGCTGTAGCCATACCAGAAAATGAAAACCACAATGATAGCGCCCAGGGTTACTTTAATCAGCCACGACTGGGCGTGTTTTCTCATCAAAGAAAGCATAATAACCTCACCTTTTGAATGCGGAGTGCGGAATGGGGAATGCGGAATTCACAATTGCTCAATACAAAAGAACTCATGGGATTGGCAAACAACACAAACAAGTTTTGTGCGAGAAAGAGCATCGATTTCATTACTAAGAGACTATACCCTTTGCTGTCTTGTGAACTGGAGAAGGCCGCCTGCGGCCAACACATCTTTCTCTCTATCATCTATGTCAACCCGGACCTCAAAGGTCTCCCCGCGGGTTGAGTTCAGGACAAGAAGCGGGCCGCCCTGTTTCAACCGACTTACAACCTCATCAATTACTATATGGTCACCAAGGTCAATTCCCTCAAGGGCCTCGTCTGTTACGAAGGTCATTGGAAGAATGCCAAAATTGATGAGATTGGCCCGATGAATCCGGGCAAAAGAGCGGGCAATCACCCCTTTGACTCCCAGGACCATGGGTGCTATTGCGGCGTGTTCACGGCTGGAACCCTGACCATAGTTCCTCCCGGCAACAACAAAGCCACCGCCGCTATCCTTGGCTCGTTTGACAAAACCAGAATCACGGCGCGAAAACACGTATTCGGAAATGGCTGGTATATTAGACCGCAAGGACATGATGTGGGCACCAGCAGGCATAATGTCGTCTGTGGTAATGTCATCTCCCAGGCGAATCAATACCTCCCCTTCAAGGGTTTCAGGCATGGCCCGGCCCTTGGGCAGAGGCTTGATGTTGGGTCCTCGCATGACTTCGACAGTCTCGGGATGCTCCGAGGGCCTGACAAACAGATGGTCAGTCACGGGAAAAATGTCGGGTACGTCAATCTTAGGAGGTTCACCAAAGGACCTCGGATCGGTAAGTTCCCCCTCCAGAGCCGAAACTGCGGCTACGTGGGGGCTAGAGAGATAGAGCCTCGCACTTTCGGTTCCGCTCCTGCCCTTGAAATTTCGATTGAATGTCCTGAGACTCACGCCATCCGTTGGAGGAGATTGTCCGATTCCGATACACGGACCGCAAGCGCATTCAAGGATGCGAGCTCCGGACTTGATTATATCGTTTAAGGCCCCTGTTTCAGCGAGTGCTGCCAGCACTTGTCTAGAACCCGGTGTAATCACAAGACTCATTTCAGGGGGCACAGACCGCCCTTTGAGGATCGCTGCGACTGCAGCCAGGTCCATGTACGAAGAGTTGGTGCAACTTCCGATCACGACCTGATCCAGCTTCAAGCCGGCAACCTCTCTCACCGCACAGACCTGATCAGGCATATGCGGTTGGGCTACCATGGGCTCCAACTCGGCCAGGTCCATTTCCAGAACCGCTGCATACGATGCATCCGGGTCTGGAGACAGAGGACTGAAATCCTTTTCTCTTCCCTGGGCTTTCAAGAAGCCAAGCGTAACGCCGTCACTTGGAAAGATGGACGTTGTGGCACCGGTTTCAGCCCCCATATTGGCAATGGTAGCCCGCTCGGGCACAGACAGGGCAGCTGCTCCAGGACCACCATATTCAAAGATCTTCCCAACGCCACCCTTCACAGAGACCATCTGAAGCAATTTCAGGACAATGTCTTTGGCCGTAACCCAGGCAGGGAGCGCGCCTTCCAGTTGCACAAGGATCACCTCCGGGCAGGTCAGGCGAAAGGGGTGCCCCGCCATGGCCATCGCAACGTCAAGGCCCCCAGCCCCGATTGCCAGCATTCCCAGTCCTCCTCCAGTTGATGTATGGCTGTCAGAACCCAAAAGTGTGTCGCCAGGAACACCAAATCGCTCCAGGTGAACCTGATGCGAAATCCCATTGCCTGGCCCGGAAAAGGTCACTCCGTACTTTGCTGCAAAGGACTTGAGAAATCGGTGGTCGTCGCTGTTTTGAAACCCGGCCTGAAAGGTATTGTGGTCCACATAACTGACCGAACGTTTAGTGGCAACCTTGGGCACGTCAAGCGCCTCAAACTGGAGACACGCCATCGTGCCGGTGGCATCCTGGGTAAGGGTCTGGTCAATCGGGAGCTCCAAAGGTTCACCAGGTTTTGGCGGGGAGCCTATCCCGTGCCCCTCAAGGATTTTTTCGAAAAGGTTTTTTCCCAACACAACCCCCTTCGTCAGCACAGCCTGCGACAAAAATCAGCCCATCGCCAGTGGATGGGCACTTTTTTTCTTAGCACCAAAGCATGACTTCGTCAACGGTGGGTCTGTGGGCATGATTGAAGATGCCTGGAATTGACAAATGTTCTTAACAACAATTAGGATTTTATGCTAATCGAGTGGTTGAACCCATGCTTTGGGACCAAAAATAGGGGAGGCTGGAAAGGAGCGCCCATGAGAATAGTCCGATGTTTGTTGCTGGCGATGATTTTGACTTTCAGCATATATGGATGTGCCAATCTGCAAGCCAACAGAGACATCCTCTTTCAAGCGTCAACGATAGACGCCCTTCTTGTCGGCGTCTATGACGGTGACATGACCTTCAAGCAGTTGAAGCGTCATGGCGATTTTGGGTTGGGTACTTTCAATGGCCTGGATGGAGAGATGATCGCGCTTGATGGCAAATTCTATCAAGTGAAAGTTGACGGCATAGCTTCTCCTGTTCAAGCTTCCATGAAGACGCCCTTTTCAGTTGTCACATTTTTTGAACCGGACGAATCTTTCACTGTGGATGCAAGACTGAATTACGAGCAGCTAAAGACGTACTTAGACGAGCGTATTCCAACAGAAAATATCTTTTACGCCTTCAAGATAGAAGGCGTTTTCGAGTACATAAAGACAAGGAGCGTCCCGGGACAGGAGAAACCCTATCCTCTTCTTGTTGATGTGGTGAAGCATCAGTCCGTTTTTGAGTTTCATGATGTAAAAGGAACCATTGTAGGCTTTCGGACCCCCGGCTTCGTGCAGGGCATCAATGTGCCAGGCTACCATCTTCATTTCATTACAGAAGATAGAAAAGCGGGTGGGCACATGCTTGCATGTCAGATGCAGCATGTGGGCGTTGAGCTCGACTTTACGTCAGGGCTGTATGTTGTATTACCCAAGAGTGCCGCATTTGCCGCAGCCGATTTGACAGAAGAAAGGCATAGCGAACTTGAGGCGGTTGAGAAAGACAGAGATACGCATCAATAGAGCAGTTGTCAAAAACATGTTCCGTTTTGAACCGTTTGTGAGGCCGTAAAAGGAACATATTTTGACAATCACTATAAACAGGGTCCGCTCAGCATGGAGAGAGCATCATGGTTAATGAAAAAGTACAATTGACTTCCAAGCAAGCAGATGGCTATGTGATTCCGCTCGGTGCGATCAACCTGGTCATGGTGATTACCGACGTCGGGATGGTTGGTTGCGGTGCTTTTGATGTGGAGGCATTGGACGGTTTTGACTACCCCTCAGCCCGGGTAAAATCAACCACGGGCGGTGGCATTGCTACCATTGATGATCTGCTTGGCGGTGAAGTCAAAGACGCCAATGGGGCAGCAAAGGAACTTGGTGTTCAGGAGGGAATGTCCGGGAGAGAGGCGCTTGACCGGATGTAGCGGCTCAGGCAGCAACCTGTTTCTTTATCCGATTAGGTCCCAACGCTTCTATTTCTTCTTCCATTTCCTTGATGATGCGGGCAAATTCTACAGGCATGTTCGAGGCAATGGTAGCAAACTGGAGGCGTTCCTTTTCCAGACCAACTTCTTCGAGCATTCGCCGAGTGTCCTCAACACGCCAGTCGGCAAAGGTGTTTCCCCGTAGTGACTTGCAGTTGTCCTTGTGACAGGCAAGGACTAGAACCCCATCAGCACCAGCCTGAAAGGCTGTAAGGATATAATCCACATCAACCTTCCCGGCGCAAGGCACCTTGATCATCTGAAGCCCTTGCGGGAGGGCTTCACCGAACAAGCGAGCCATCTCGGCCGCCTCATAGGCTGAATTCTGACACAGGAAGGCGATGATGCGTGGGGTATCGACCTGTTCCTCTGTGGCGGCAAAGATTTGAGCCTCCATCTGATCATCGGTGTACTCCACAAGCTGTATGGCATCCATGGGACACTCACTCGCGCATATTCCGCATCCTTGGCAGGCCACAGGTGATATGACCGCGCGGTTGTCCCAGTAGATGGCGCCGTGGGGACACACTCTGAAACACGTCAGGCATATGGTGCATTTGCCCCGATGGATCTTTGCTTTTTCTTTGAGTACAGTCTTTTTGCCTTCTCCAAGGAGGTTGCGAACTGCGAGGGCAGCGTTTTGGGCATCCGCCCACCCCTGAGATAAGTTTGAAGGGAGCCGGGAAGAGCCAATGACGTAGATTCCTTCCCGATTGGACTGTACCGGAAGACAGTGCACATTGTCGGGCTGGAAAAAGTTTTCAGGATCCGTGTCCATCCTTAAGACGTGTTCCAAATCATAAACCTGTGGGTCCGGGCGGATGGCTTCCTCCACTACGACAACATCGGGCACCAGCGCGACCTCATCGTGTAAGACCCCGTCAAAAAACTCCACGCGAAGACCTGAGCCATTCTGGGTAACGCGAGGCGGTTCCCTCAGCTTGAAATAGAGAACCCCTCTTTCCCGGCTTTGTTTGTACAGGGCTTCCAGACCATCGTGGGCAAGTTTCACGTTCCCAACCAGTATCGTGGCTTGAGCCTTGCCGGAGTTTTGTATTTCGACGGCACTCCGAATGGCCCGATCCATGACAACGGGGTTTCCTTCCTGGCGAAGCCCGACCAGGAATACTATGTCCTTGGTATCATCGCCTAGTAGAAGGTCTTTGTCTTCTGAAGAAGTCAACACCTCTTCAAGCCGGGATTGACTCAGTACCTTTTCCCCGGGCTCCAGCCCGTATTCTTCCACCATGGAGGCCCTACTATCCTCAAGTGCGACCACGACAGCGCCAACGTCTCTTTCAAGCACAGTGCCGTCTCGATCCAGTCGGACACGGAAATTCCCGGGGACGCCGGTCAGAGATGCAAGGCTGGTTGCGTCCAACACCTCGACCCGCTCATCCTTCTTGACCTTGTCCAGGAGGGATGAAAACTGTTCCTGGGTACTAGCAGTCAGATGATCTGATGATGTCTGACTTCCAATGCCGGCGCCACGGTCTATGAGCACCACCGAATAACCGGTGGAGGCCAGCTCGGAAGCAACCTTGATACCAGTCCATCCTCCACCAACCACAAGTGCGGAGGTATGCATTTGAATATCTTCGGTCAGGTCTGTTTCAGACAACATGTTTCTCACTTCAGACACGCCATCGCTCCCAGGTATTCAGCTACCTGCTGGGCTGCCTGGCCTGCTTGCACCATGGAATCAGCAATGTCTTTTGGGCCCTGGGCCGTGCCCGCCAGGAAGATGCCTTGATCGTTGGTAGATGTCCTGTCCAGGGGATTGGCCAAAGCAAAGAATCCCTGTTCGTCGAGGTCAAGATTCAACATCTCTGCCAGGCTGGGATTGCTTAGGCCAGGCATAATTCCCACGGAAAGGACCACGAGATCAAAGGTTTCCTTCACAGAACGTCCGTCTTGTTCGTCTCCATAGTAGAGGGAGAGTTGATCTTGCTCTCCCTGAAAGATGTCTCCGGGCATAAACCGTACAAAGCGGATGTGGTCCTTACACCGTTCGTGGAACTCCGCGAAATTCTTGCCGCAATTCTGAATGTCCATGTAGAAGATGGAAATTTTCACCTCGGGATGTCGATGGTACATGGCTTCAGCCATGCGCATGGCATAGCCGCAACACACCTGAGAGCAGAAACCGTGCCGTAGCTGGTGATCGCGGCTTCCCACGCACTGGATAAAGGCGATGGCCTGAGGGACCGTGTCGTCCGAGGGGCGAACGACTTCCCCTTTTTCCCGAAGCATGCGTTCGAGCTCGAGAGCGGTAATCACGTTTCTGTTAATCCCGTACCCATAGCGGGGTTTGCCTACGGGATTGAAAGCCTGAAAACCACTCGCCACGACGATTGCGTCGGCCTCACCAGAAGCCTCTTCAGAGACTTGACCCAAGCTAATCGCATTCTCCGGGCACTCGTCCTGACAGATCGTGCAACTCTTATCTTTGAAATACAGACAACGGCTTTCATCAATGGCATAAAGCGGCACGTTGTTTTTGGAGTAGCCCCTGACAATTGCCCCTGGAGCAGGGCATTTCTCAAAACAGAGTCCGCAATTTGTACATTTTTGGGGATCAACATGAAGAGGTCGATGGACAAGGCTATAGGAAAACCCGCCGTTACGGTTCACCCCTTGCAGCTGGGCATTGAGGTGAACCTTGATCCTGGGTTCCTGGATTACCTCCAGGAGCCTCTTCTCTACCGAGCAGGCCCCACACTTCTGGCACTCGTCAGCGGCCTTGCAGCAAAATTGAATGGCATGGCCGCCGAGGAAATGGCCCTTTTCCACCAGTTCCACATCAACATTCAGCCGTGCCAGTTCCCAGGCGGCTGTCAGGCCGGCAATGCCGCCACCAATGACCAGAACCTTCTTGGATGTTTGACCAGGGGAATTCTCTTTAGGACCCTCGTTCAAGAATGACTCCGTTCTTGTTGCTTTTCCGGTTAGACCCCGCCCGCCTTCAAGATATCGGGTATTCTGTCTTCATGACCCGGCGCCGTAACATACAGACCGTCACACAGGTTTGAGCCTTTGATTTCCTTGGCCGTATTGCCCGCAATCTCAATGCATTTCTCGAGATCAGCTCTCTCCACCTGTTCAACGAGGGCCTCCGGCACAAACAGACCAGGATAGCTTCCATCCCCGTATTTATGAACCTCTTCAGGGACCAGAAGGCGTACTCCGGCCAAGACTTTGATACTCGTGTCTCTTACATGCTCCATGAATCTCTTCAGGGTTTCAATATCGAAGACCGGGTGCGTCACAAGGAACGAAGCACCTGCCTTGATCTTCTTGTCTACTTTGATCAACTGAGGTTCTAAGGGGTCGGCTCCTGGATTTGCTGTAGCACCAAGGCAAAACGCGGGGGAGCCATTCAGGGGGTTGCCGGCCATATCATTGCCTTCTTCCAGGCTCTTGGCTGCTTCCAGGAGGTGCACGGAATCGATATCGTGTACAGGCTTGGCGTCCGCGTGATCGCCAAACTTGACATGGTCACCGCTCACACACAGGATGTTCTTAATGCCGGCGGAAGCCACTGCGAGGAGGTCGGACTGAAGAGCGAGGCGGTTTCTGTCGCGGCATGTCAGATGCATGATCGGCTCTGCGTCCTGCTCAAGGATCATACGACACACGGCCCATGGACTCATGCACATGACCGCGCTGTGGTTGTCAGAAACACCAAACGCGTCAACCACACCCTTGAGTCTTTGTATGAGCTGCCCTAAGCCTTCAAGATCAGTCCCCTTCGGGGGATCGATACTTGCAGCAGCAAGAAAATCACCTGATGCCAGTCCCTCTTCAAAAGATTTTGCCATAGAACTCAGCTCCATTTCGTCTGGGTCTTTAGCCAATGGGACAACTGGTTTCCATCGTCAACGTGATTTGTCGCCACCGACCTGGATTATTGGAAAAAGATTGCGGAACTTCCAGCGTAATGGTTTTTGCATCACTCCAGTACTCCAACACTCCAATTGGGCACTACTCGTATCTCCTCTTGTAGGCCTCATGGATGACTACGGCCGGATATTGTTGCACACTGTATCTTTTGGGCGGGAGAATCCGCTGCATCCTGTCCAACCTGCCAATCTGCTCCAAGCGGTTGTAGATGAGTGTCCAGGCACAATCCTTTTCCGGGTCCACCTCACACTTGCCGTGCCTTGCCCCACCGCAGGGGCCGTTCATCAGCCCCTTTGCACACATCGTCACCGGACAAATTCCCCCGGTTTCCGCCAGAACGCAGTCGCTGCAGGAACGACACCGCTCGGTCCAAATACCGGGACCTTCTGCAACACCGATAAACGTCGTATTCAAGGCCGGGACAACGACCTTGTGGTCAAACATGTCGCTTAACAGTTGCACCCCTGCGCCGCAAGCCGTGGACAGGATGAGATCGTATTCGTCCACATTCACTTTGTCTTTTATTTCGTCAATGAACTCCCGGTCACACTGCCGTTCAATCGTAAGTTGGTCAACCTGAGCATCCTGGTCTTCCAAGGCCTGAGCCATCTTCAGCTGCGAGGCAAGGATGGCCACCTCTTTCTCCCCGCCGGCCAGACATACAGCAACACAGGTGCCACACCCAAGAATCAGCATCTTCTTTGAGTCGGAAACCAGCTCCTTGATTTCATCGAAGGGTTTTCTCTTGGCTACAATCATCTACGCTACTCCTGACGTTAGTCATTTGTCATTGGTCACTGGTCATTGGGCAAAGAACCGATTGCGGGTTACCAGTTGCAAGTTCAAACGCGTAACATGCAACGTATCTCAAAAGGTCGACGGGCCAATCCGCCTCTGTTATTGTCATTTGGCACAAATATAGGCGGAGCAGACGGCTTAACCGAAAACATACAAAGATACTACGAAATCTCTAGTGACTAATGACCAATGACTAATGACCGTCCCTCAGCGGGCTTGGTCCCAGTTCTTTCACGCGATCCGTCATGATCTCCACTGCCTCCGCAAACAAGGGGGCATCCGAGGCACCGATGTGAAACATCTCTAACCGTTCTCCCCCGAGACCGAGCTCGTCTAAAAGGGCCTTGGTATATTCAACCCGCTCTTTGGCTCTTAGATTTCCTTCCAGGAAATGGCAGTCGCCCACCTCTCACCCGCCAACGAACACGGCGTCGGCGCCTGCCTCAAAGGCCTTCAAAATATGGACAACCTCCACTTTGCCGGTGCAAAGGTATTTGACAACACGCACTGTGGTCGGGTACTGCAGGCGCTGAGACCCAGCCATATCGGCAGCGGTATACGTGCAGTAGGTACAGACAAAGGCCTCGATCTTACAGTCCGGGCCCTCTCCGGAGGATTCTTTGGATTCTATTTGTGATTCGTTTTCTTCCATGATTGCTCTTGCAAACTAATACAATGCGCAGATCTTGGCGATGAACTGGTCGTCCTTGCTGTGTCCCACCTCAATGGCTCCGCGAGGGCAGGCCGTGGCGCAATTGCCGCATCCCTGACAGGCAGCTGCGTCAATCACGATGACCCCTTCCTCTTCGTTGACGCGAGGCACGCCGTACGGGCATGTCCTCACACAGGTCAGGCATATGGCACATTTTGTGCCGTCCACTTCGGCTACAGCACCCCCAACGTACATCTGCTTCTGCGAGAGCACCGTGCAGGCCCTTGATGCGGCGGCTTTGGCCTGGGCGATAGCCTCATCGGCAAACTTGGGCATGTGGGCAAGCCCGCACAGGAATATCCCTGAGTTGGCAAAATCAACAGGTCTTAGCTTCAGGTGGGCCTCAGAGAAAAAGCCGTCCTGGTCCGTAGGAAGCTTATACACGTCAGCCACCTGTTTACTTCAAAGATAACTTCAGACCTCAGGTTCTGGTCGAATACCTTGACCTGCGGCTTCCCGTCTACGTCACTGACTTCAGGCTTTTGCCTCAGGAAGTATCGCAGGAACCGCACCCCGCGTTCCCGCGCCTCTTTGTAGAAAAGCTCTTTGAACGAGAAGGTCCGCATATCGCGATACAACACATAGACGTTGATCTCCGGGTTCAGTTCTTTGAGCTTAAGGCTGTTCTTTACAGCCGTGGTGCAGCAAATGCGGCTGCAGTAAGGGTGGTCCTCATCCATGCAACCCACGCACTGGATCATGACCAGATTCTTAACCTCTTTCAGGCATTCAGGCTCGAGGGCAATGCGGCGTTCAAGCTCCTTCTGTGTGACTACGTGCTCGTTTTGACCATGCAGGTACTCCGTTGGCTGATACTCTGAGCCACCTGTTGCTACAATCACAGCTCCGTAAGATATTTCTTCGGTCTGTCCGTTCGCTGAGATGGTGCTCTTGAATTCGCCGATATGTCCGCCGTAGTTCTTTACAACCGCATTGGTATAGACGGTGACTAATGAATGGGATTCGACCTTCTTGATGATCTCTTGAACATACTCTGCCGGCCTCGCCCCCTCTTCAGTGTAGTAAAGGGTCCTGGCATTTCCGCCCAGTTGGTCGGATTTTTCCACCAAATAGGTCTCAAACCCCTGATCCGCTAAAGTCAGGGCAGCGGTCAGCCCAGCCAGGCCGCCTCCAATCACCAGACCCTTCTGGACGACATCAAAGGGAAACTCGTAAAGGGGCTCGAGCTCCTCAGCTCGCGCTATTGCCATACGTACTAGATCCTTGGCCTTGGCGGTTGCTCTTTCCGGTTCAAAGGTGTGCACCCAGGAACCTTGGTCTCGCACATTCGCCATCTCAAAGAGGTACTTGTTGAGTCCTGCCTCACGGATCGTGTCCTGGAAAAGGGGTTCGTGCGTCCGCGGCGTGCAAGAGGCCACGACAACACGATTGAGTTGGTGCTCTTCCACCACGGCCTTCATTTCCTCTTGCGAATCGGTTGAGCAGGTAAAGAGATATTCGTGTGCAAAGACCACATTGGGCAGTGTCTTGACATATTCGGTTACCTCACCGACATCAATCGTACCGGCTATGTTGATGCCGCAGTCACAGAGAAATACGCCGATGCGGGGTTCTTCGTCGGTGATGTCACGCTCCGCAGGATAGGGTTTTTCTTTGACCAACGTGCCCCTTGCCTCTGCAAGGAGGCTGGTGGCAGCAGCCGCAGCCGTGCTCCCGTCAACCACTGAGATCGGGATGTCCTTGGGGCTTTGAATCGCTCCGCAGGCAAACACCCCGGGGGTCGAGGTTGAGACGGTATCGAGCGGCTGGGTTTGACAATAGCCGTATTGATTTAGCTCAATGCCGAGCTTTTCGGCCAGTTCCAGGAAAGCAGGATCAGGCCTGAGCCCGATCGATAGGATGACCATGTTAAAAATTTCGGTCTGAATCTCGCCCGACTCATCTACATAAGAAAGATCGAGATCATGCGACTGTGGGTTTTGCAGCACCCTTGAAATCATTGATCTCACGTATCGGACGCCCCCTGTGGTTCTAGCCCGATTGTAATACCGCTCAAACCCCTTTCCCTGGGCACGCATATCAATATAGAAGATGGTGGGCTCGATCTCCCGGTCGTGTTCTCTGGAGATCATTGCCTGCTTGGTCGCATACATGCAACACACATACGAACAATACTCGCAGCCAATAGAGGCGTCGCGCGATCCCACGCACTGAATCCATGCTATCTTTTTCGGCTCAGTGGAGTCAGAAGGCCGTTGTATATGTCCCCTGAACGGACCGCCGGCTGAAAGGACGCGCTCATATTCAAGACTCGTGATCACATTGGGGTAGCGCCCGTAGCCGTATTCGGGCTTCAAGCGGGCGTCAAACGGTTCAAAACCCGTAGCCAGAATCACGGCCCCAGCATCGATTTCAATAATCTCATCCTTTTGATCGAAGTCTATTGCTCCCGGGCCGCACATCACTTCGCAGACCTTACAGGCCCCCGTGTTCAGGTACACGCAGGTCTTCGGATCAATATAGGGCACATTGGGTGTGGCCTGAGGAAACGGGATATTGACTGGTTTGCGTGGGCCCATCCCGCGGTTGAATTCCGAAGGGATGATTTCGGGTTCTCTGTCTACAATGTCTGCGAGTTTGATGTGGCCCGTGGGGCAGACAAAGGCACAGGCGCCGCAAGTTCGGCATACCTCTGAGTGCAGGTGAAACGGGGTGTCTACCTCCATCTCCACGCCCCGTCCTGTGAGGCTGATAGCACTGACCCCCATTCGCTCTTCACACATGCGGGTGCAGAGTCCGCACAGGATGCAATCACTTGTCTCCAGCTCAAAGCGCGGTTTTTCTATGCCGTACCCCTTGGCCAGGTCCTGCAGCACCTTCACATCCGGACAGCGGGCCAGCAACAACTCCACGATCATCCGCCGTCCCTGGATGACCCTTTCACTGTCCGTCTGCACCTCCATGCCCCGCCAGATCGGATAATTACACGACGTGACCAGTCGCGTCCTTCGTCCGTCAAAGACTTCCACCGTGCAGAGTCTGCACGCCCCGGCAGGACTCGGGGATATAGATGTTGTGTTGCTGGGCAACCTGCAGAATCGTCTGGCCTTCTTCAGCCACGACGTCTCTGCCGTTGATCTTGAAATTGATCATGAAAAGACTTGCCTGCCTGTTGAGTTCGATGCAGTGATCTATGTCAGCCCAATAAGAATAGAACTGGGGTGATATCTGACCGTTGGTTGACGGTAAGCCTAATCCGGAGGGCACCGCGTTGAATGAGAACCCGGGGCACCCCTAAGCTTCAGGTGCAACAAATTTTTTTAAAGGCAACGTGGTGTTTTGTCAAGGAGATTGTTGTTTCTGCGCCTGCAACTGTTTCGGGGTG
>JAFDFO010000304.1 GCA_019309815.1 Deltaproteobacteria bacterium | reverse complement strand
GTCCCATATCCGTAGGCTCCAGGTTCCGTCCAATGCGGCGAAAGAGTTTGCCGCCGAGAGCCTCCTCGAGGCTGCTGACTTGGGCACTGATGGTCGAGGGTGAAAGCAGAAGCTTTTTGGAAGCCGATGTCACGCCTCCCTCGTGTACTACAGCCCAGAAATAAAAAAGATGATGATAGTTTAGCCATTCCATAATTCAATTCTCCATTTCGTTTATTTCGAACGATAGTATCATAATTTTCTGATTGTACAAACTGTTTTCTTGTTTTATCTTCTTGTCAAGTTGCTGGGAAGCAGAAAAAAGATGTCTCCACATCGATTTCCCTCCCCTGGTAGCCTGCGACGAGCTCAGTCGAGTCGCCGCGGGGAGCTTCACGCAGAAACGTAGAGGTATTCTATCTTATGCAAATAGAGGAATAAGCCAATGGATGCGAAACGGTTTTATTGAAACGCGAAGACAGAAAGACTAATAGCCACGTGCCGTAATTTTCGGTAGTTCGCGGCAAAACGATAATGAGCGTAAATCAGGCATGGCCCTTACCGGGTTGACTTCATTTAATAGAAGGGGGTGACAACCGTGATGGAATTTCCGTGGCCAAAATGGATGGAGCTCGTAACCGCCGGTGTGGTGACTGGTGTTTGCATTGTTGCATTGGCGACTATTTCTCGTATCCAAGATTCTAAAGAGCAGGCCGAATAGGACTCGGCCCTGCAAATCCATAACCCTTATTACTACCTTTATTGCCTGGGGCTTCTTGGTTTTGAAGCTTTTTACGAAAACATGCCAGAATACCCCGCCACTTGTGGCGGGGATGAATGGCATCCACGATTTCCCTCCCCTGGTGGCCTGCGACGAGCTCAGTCGAGTCGCCGCGGGGAGCTTCACTCTCTATTTCTTCAGGCAACTCACGTTTTCTCTTCCTTGCGGATCCTTCAGTATCGGCAAAACAGCGCCAAATCCCCACTATCGCCGATTACACCAAAATACCGGTAATAACGGCCAACCAGTACATTGCAGAAGAGCTGATTTTCCCGCTGACCATATCTCGTAAATCCTTCCCTATCCTCCCAAAAACACACTGTGCCAGAAAGGGCTCTCCTCAGCCTGATAATTCATCTATACGTCAGCTATGCGTGATTTCAGGTAGTTACAAGGGCGTTTTTGGTGGTGGAGTGGAAGCGGCGTTTGCGCACATTTCAACGAACTTCCCCCACCGTCCCCCAACCCGCCAGATGTTCGACCGGTACAACACGATCGATATGGAAGACAGCCGGAAGGCGGTTGAACAATTACAGAGCCATTTCAAAAGCGTTGACCAAACGTTAACCACGATAAGCCTTGGAATTGCTATCCTATCATACTATCATTTTGTTGATAGCGCTCACGTAAGCGGAAACATGACGAGAGGTAAGTGGCGACCCTGACGAGACCGAAAAGATCGGACACGTTTTGTCGGAAGAAAAGACTTCTCATTGCCCGTCTGCGCATGACACGAGGCAACACCAAAGAGGCCCAAGATGAAATACATTAGCCAAAAGTATCGGCGTGTAGCAGGTAGTAAATTGATGCTCATTGGAATTGGTCTTGGGGTATTCTTCTGGTTTTTTGAAGCCCTGATACATGCTGTTGTATTCTATCATAGCAATCTTATCAGTGAAATATTCGCCCCGGACCCCCATGAAGTGTGGATGCGTCTGTTGGTTATGGGCCTTTTCATCTCATTCGGTATTTATGGCCAGTCCATCGTTAACGCTCGTGGGCGGGCGGAGGACAGGCTGCAGAGCTCTGAGGCAAGATTGCAGTTAATAATAGAGACAATGCCAAGCGGTTTGTTTACAGTCGATCCAAACAGAAAAATAACTCGCTGGAACAAAGCAGCAGAGGAAATTACAGGGCTGAAGGCGGGAGAGATTATTGGAAAAGACTGCCTTAAAGCCCTCAGTTGTGAGGCGTGTAAGAAAGGGTGCAGTCTTTTTGATGATAAAGTAGATAAGCCAATCTATGGGCTAGAGTGTGTGCTACATCTGCAGGGCAAGGATATCACCATTTCAAAAAGTGGAGATGTCCTTAAGGATTCGAAGGATCATGCCATTGTCGGCGTGGAGTGTTTTGTTGATATCACCAGACAAAAAGAGGCAGAGGAAGATAGAAGGAACCTTGAGGCTCACGCTCAACAGGCCCACAAGACGGAGGCAATAGCCAGCTTAGCTGGTGGCATTGCACATGAATTTAACAATGCTTTAGTTGGGATCTCTGGAAATGTCGAACTGCTTCAGATGGATCTGCCTGATGATGAGAACATAGTTAAATACATTAAGCAAATGAGGCATTCCACTCGTCGAATGGCGGGCCTGACGAATCAACTCCTGGCCTATGCGAGAGGAGGCAGGTATCACGCTAGAGCTATGCCTTTGAATGATTTTGTAGAAGACGCCCTCTCCTTTATACAACACACCATCGACCCTGCGATTCGAGTAGAAACGGATCTGCCGGATGGCATTTCTGATGTAGAGATAGACCTAACTCAGATGCAGATGGTACTTTCAGCCGTGTTAACCAACGCATCAGAGGCCATGGAAGGCAAAGGTCGTATCAGGATAATCACGAGAAATGTGAAGATTGATGAGGGCACTGCAAAAACCAACCCCGATTTCAAGCCTGGCACCTATGCCTGCCTTACAACCGAGGATGAGGGAGAAGGTATGGACGAAGATACCAGGGGTCGAGTATT
>JAFDFO010000303.1 GCA_019309815.1 Deltaproteobacteria bacterium | reverse complement strand
CAGTTACGTGGTAAAACGGCTGAAATCGGCAGGCAATTGGGTCCGATCTTAGGCCATTGCATAGGGGAAAGGGAAGAAAGATGACAAAGATGAAATACGAACAACCGCTGCTGATCCCTTTGAATTACACGGAGGTAGGACACGGACAAAATGGAAAATGCAAGGAGGGTTCCGCTGAGGCGGACAGATGTGAACAGGGGCCTATGGCCCTACACGTATGCAACGCTGGTCCCACCCAAATCAAGGGCAAGGGGAAATGCAAGCTTGGTGGAGTTGCGGCGTGAAACGCTCAACTGGACAGATAGTTTTTAGGGCCGATGTCCTTCATTCATAATCAAGGCGTTGGTTTCAGCTGGACGCCCTTTGGTGGACAGAGACCAATTGTAGAAAGGTGACGATGCAAGGTTTGGACCGGAAAGTATGTACTAACGCTCTGTGGGTTGGACCATGGATAACATAGCTGAACGAAAAGATCAGATAATGTCGGACATCGAAAGGGCTTTGAAAATAATCAAGTTCTACGAAAACTTCTATGTAGGCCTTAACGGGAATGCCAAGAAATATCTGAAATGCCAGTCAGCAAAATACAAAGAAGCATTATTGAACATACAAGAAGTAATTCTGCCTTCAATTAAAGAAACATGTCCGACATGTGTGGAAGGCTGTTGTAAGTTATATGAAGCAAAACGTTCAATATATATGGCGGGAGCCGTGGGGGGGTTCGGATGCGTTGATTACCTTTTGGTGAGATGTGATACCCAATTACCTGATCTTTGTTGTGAGAATGCGGAAAACAATTTATGCCTGTTTTTTGATAGCGGGTGCACCCTTCCGGCTGATTGCAGGAGTTATGAATGTATCCGATATTTCTGCGACCAACTCAATAACAAAATCGATATGCAGCTCATTTCCAAATATCTGGAAGAAGCAGAATCCATTCTAACTGATTTTTCAATCCGACGGCTCGTTCTATGAAACATAACCTTGATAAACTCGCAAAAAGTCAAAATTCGACGGCAAAGTAAAAAACTTCAAATTCAAGGCGCGCAAATTCCGAGGAATGAGGCGTACTTGTCGTACGTCGCAATGACGAGGAATGCAGCGCAACGCAGAAGTTGGACTTTTTACGAAGCCGTCAACCTTGCTCTTCTGAGCGCTCGTGTAGTGGGGAGAGAAAAAGGGTCCATCGCCTGCTGGTTTATTCATGACACTAAATGATTCCATAAGTCAGAAGGTAAGGCACGCCCTTCGTCTCGACCGGGCGATGCCGTGTAGGCAACGCACCACCTATTCCAGGGTAATTGCGACCCTATCCCAAGATAGCCTCTTCAACCCCGTAACATAGGCCTCTCTCCAACCAAACCGTCCCATTACCCACACCCCCTAACACCATCTCCCCCCTAAAACCCCTCTCCCTTCCAACTCCACCTCCAAACACACCTCCACCCCCAACCTCCAACCCCGACCCACACCCATTTTTACCCATTTCAGCTCAAAGCTAATTTGGGTAAAAACTTGCCTTTGTTCACCCTCCTTTCACCTTTTCATTAAGAGCACTCAACGGCCTTGCCCTTCGGCCACCTCCGCCAAGCCCCTTGATTTGTTCAAGCATAGCGAAGCGCCTAATAGCCTATAAACCGGGCGTATATACACAATATATAATGTGTCACATTAGGTTGGTGAGCGTCTAAAAACCCCTAATCCTGGGGGAGAGGGGTCATTCATCCCAGACTAAAAAGCCCCCGAACCACCAAAGACCACACCCATTTTTACCCATTTCAGCTCAAAGCTGATTTGGGTAAATTCTCATTTATGCGCCCTTGAGATATCCGTCAGTCACTCTCTCGAGTTCCTCTGATACTGAACGACGTATGACCCTCCACATCACTACGCAGTTTTTACCCATTTCAGCTCAAAGCTATTTTGGGTAATAATGCAGTATTGCATTTTGGGATATTGTCGTGGATAGGTAATAGGAGCACGGCATGCTGCTTTTAGGTGTAGGCATGAGAACCCACTTTGCCTGATTCCTGACACCCGCTAGACGGGAGCTCGGACATAGTTAGATAGCAGAACAGTCGGGGATTTGGGAGTGTGATATGTGGAGTGAGACGATGTTAGGTTCTGTAGGCCAAGGGGGAGTTACACGCCTTTTTAGGGCAACCAAAAAGCTGAAAACACCTAATGTCATATCTCACATCACTCAAAGAGTAGCCGGCAAAGAACTTCTCTTTATAGAAGACAAAGACTATTTGTATATGTTGTGGGTGCTAAAGGAGATAGTCCGGAAGTACTCGCTCACGTTATACGCATTCTGCCTAATGCCCAACCATATTCATCTATTGCTTTCTCCAAGAGAGCAGAACCTTTATGAGGCGATGCAAAGCTTGTTTTCCAGATACGCTATGAAGTTTAATCGAAAATACGAAAGAAAAGGACATCTGTTTGGTGGGCCGTACAGACAGGCCGTGTGTCTTGATGACCTATACCTTTTGACTGCCTCTTTGTACATACACCTGAATCCCGTGAGAGCAGGACTGGCAGACGATCCTCTTGCTTTCCGCTGGTCATCGTGTCGGCTATACACCACTGAGAATCCTCCCGAATCCTTTGTTACCCCTGATTTCATCTTGAATCTGCTGTCGGGAGACGGATCTGAAAATAACGAGAGATACCGACACTTGCTGGAGCATGGTGGTAAGCTAAATATAGAAGAGGTCCTGGAGCAAAAAGA
>JAFDFO010000090.1 GCA_019309815.1 Deltaproteobacteria bacterium | reverse complement strand
CCTGGAAGATCAACCCCTACACAGGCCAACCCATCCCCGGACCACCTGAGGACAAGCGTGTACTCTATGCCGAGCTTGTCTATCCTTTCACGACGAAGCCAAGTTCATTGACTATCATTCCCCCCCTTGATGATGGAGGGAAAATAGGCAAGGTGCCGATCGGGTTCATGACCTACCACGAGGGGGTGCCGCTTCACGATTTCAAATACCTGGCAGAATTGTCGACGGTAGTGTTGGATTGGGATGATCCCTGGTACTCGGAATATGAAAAGAAGTACATGAGGCGGTGGCAGCGTAGTGGCGTCATGTCCTTTCTGTACATTGAACCTTATGAGATACGTCATGAAATCCTGGCGAGAGTGAAGGATCTTGCGGCGTGGATTGACCTGGGCCTGCGGGGTGATGAATTCATCGAGGCAGATGAAAACGAGCCTTTGAAGAAACGGGTCGGGGATTTTTTTCTCGAACGAGACAAAGTCCTGATCGATGGGAAACAGCTACGACCGATTCTGGATCGCACGTCCTTTGTCAAGTACTCCACGACAGCCTCTATATTTATTCAGCAGCCTGAGCAGCTGCCCATCAATACTACCATGGTGGGAGTGATCATTACCTACTTGACTGAGGGAATCCCACAGAAAGTCACGAGCGAATGGGACCTCTGGTCAGACCGTATTCAGAAGGTTCCCACCGATGCAGTTGACCCGGCCGGTCCGTTTCCCTCTTATGTGACTCCCGACAGCAATGTATTGACCTGGACCAATTTTCTCAAAAATTATCAAATCCCCACTGTTGTCGGAATAGAGGTGGACGAATCCCTGACAACAATGAAAATACCACTTGCCAGTGTCCTGTGCCTGCTGGCGCTGCTGCCCGTTGCTTTGCAAATCCGGAAGCGCCGGCAGGATGCCAGACCGGTTGGCTTGCACATAGGTCTGGTGGTCCTGTTCGTTGCCAGTAGCTTTCTCCTTTACCCCGTATTGCAGGTGGCGGTTGCCAAGCCGGCTGCCATGGCACCTAAGATGGCCGACGAAGATGCGGTTACTGTTTTGGACAGCTTGCTTAAGAACATTTACCGGTCCTTTGATTTTCGGGAGGAAGAAGATGTCTATGACCGGCTCGCCACGAGTGTCAGCGGAAACCTGCTTTCTGACATCTATTTGCAGAACCGAAAATCCATGGTGGTGACTCAGGCCGGCAATGCCCAGGCCCGTGTGAAGGAGGTTGAAGTCCTGGATGTTGATGTCAAGCACCTGGATGACCGTCCCCTGGGCCTGTTGTTCCGTGCCACATGGACTGCCATGGGTTCGGTGGGCCACTGGGGGCACCTCCACGTTCGCAAGAACCAGTATGACGCCAATGTTACGGTTGAACCCGTGGACGGTGCCTGGAAGGTCACCGGCCTGGAACTGTTGGAAGAAAAGCGTATCGATGCATTTGGGCAACCGAAAGCTTGAGCTCTTGAAAACTGCAGGCAAACATAGATTCAGAAGAACACGGTCAAAAGGTTTTGTCCATGTCATTGTGTTCGCAGTCTGTTTTCTTATCTTAAACACCAGCAGCCGCGTCCTAGCAGACTCCCAGGAAACCGAAAAGCTGGATTCCATATACAAAGTCTACTCGGAAACACTGGAAAAGGGAGTAACCGGACCGCTCATCGGCTATCACGTCTACTGGAAAGACGGCCTTAACATAGACAGCCGCGAAAAAAACCTCAGGCTTAAGATCACCGGAAAGATTATGGTCGACGGCGGTTATATTGATGCTGATGATGAACTACAAAACGCCTTCCCTGATCTGGACGGCAGCAATATAGATTTTCGCAAATTGACCGTTTCTACATATGGGTTGATCTACGACACTGTAGATTTCAAAGTAGAATTCGATTTCGCCAACGTTAGAGACATTCAGGACGTCTGGATCCGCTACTTCAAAAATCCCTACCTCAGGAAAATCAAAATCGGCAATATGAAAGAACCGTTGTCACTGGAATATCTCACCAGCCTCGGCTGGATTTCCTTTATGGAAAGGGCATTGCCCATCCAGGCGTTTAGTAGTGGTCGCAACATAGGCATCAGGTACGACAGTTTGAACCCGGACAAATGGATAAACTGGGGAGCGGGGGTTTTCTTGAATACGGGTTCTTTTTCGACTGCGGGGGATGGTGCAGATCAAATAAGTAATGCCAATGGGTTCGACTTAACGGCTCGAATCTTCGGTGTTCCCGTATATGAGGAAAATGGCAAGAGAATGCTGCATCTCGGCCTTGGCGGGAGCTACGGACCTCGTGACGCGGATAGTGATACTCCCATGCAGTTTCGAACAAGGCCCGAGTCACGCCTCACGGACGACAGGCTGGCGGATACGGGCTCTATCCCTGGCAAAAGGCGGGATACGGTAAATGCGGAATTGGCGATGGTGTATGGGCCATTGTCTTTTCAAGGAGAGTGTTTCTTTGTTTCAACAGATGCGGACGCGGAAGGTGACCCGAATTTCTGGGGATATTACGCGTATGTGAGTTGGTTCATTACCGGGGAACAGCGAGGATATAATAAAGCAATCGGCGTTTTTGAAGAGATTGAGCCACAACATCAGTTTCGTCCCTTGAAAGGCGAGTGGGGGGCCTGGGAGCTTGCGTTACGGCACTCCTATGTGGACTTGAATGATGGCAACATAGATGGAGGGAGAGAAAGCAATTTCACCGCAGGGTTGAATTGGTACCACAGTCTAAAAACTCGAGTGATGTTTAACTACATTCATGCATATGTTCAAGATCGGGCACTTCCTCCCATCGAAAATGGAAGGGCAAACATCTTCCAGGTACGTTACCAGTTTCTTTTGTAACGGTATAGAGGAACGCTTACGAAACACAGAGGCCTGCCATGTTTCATGAAAAGCGAAAAGGGATTCTCATTCTTGCTGTCGTGGCCACAGTCGTAGTGGTGGTTGCTGTCTTGGTCTTTTACGTTGGGAAGAATAACGTACAAGAAGGGAAAAAGGAACCGGCCATTTCAGGAGTCTCCGACCCGGCCAAGGAGGCCAAGGTCGATCTCGAAAAGATAGTGGGCCGATGGCTCCGGCCGGATGGTGGCTACATTATTGAGATCCGAAGTATTGGTGCCAACGGTAGAATGGATGCAGGCTACTTTAATCCCAACCCCATCAATGTATCGCTGGCCGAGGCCTCACACAGAGGAGATGCAGTAAGGGTTTTCGTTGAACTCAAAGACGTGGGGTACCCGGGATCCAGCTATACTCTCACCTATGATCCACAACGTGACCTCCTGAGCGGGACCTACTTTCAGGCGGCCCTGAACCAGACCTTTGATGTCATATTTGTCAGGACGAAATAGGTCCGTACGGAAATGACGCCCATGCAGCAGAATCATTCAGCGGGGGAAAAGCACAACCTGGTTCGACGCATTTGGTACTCCATTTTCCCGGGAATGGCGAAGCCATCAGAGAAGCCTCGCGGCTACAAGCGTTTTTTCAACAGCCTGATTCTTCATTTCCGGCCGAGAACGGTTCCGGAGCGCACCCTGAGGTTCACGCTCACGTGGGGCCTTGGCGGGATGGCCGTGGTCCTGGCGTTCACGTTGATGGGGACAGGACTCCTTCTCAAGTTTGCTTACGAGCCATTTCCGGGCAAGGCTTACGATTCCATTGTTCGGCTGCAAAACGAGGTTCCGTTCGGTCAGCTCATCCGAAATATTCACCACTGGAGTGCCAATCTGCTTCTGATCGTTGTCTTCCTGCATTTCCTGCGCGTCTTTTTCACCAGTGCCTTTCATCCTCCTCGCCAGTTCAACTGGATCTTCGGCCTTGGCCTGTTTGCCACTGTCCTGCTTTCAAATTTCACTGGGTATCTTCTTCCCTGGGACCAACTTGCCTACTGGGCGATCACTATCTGTACCGGGATGCTCGAATACGTTCCCCTTGTGGGTGATCCGCTCCGCGATTTGATTAGCGGGGGCGGGGAGATTGGGCCGGCAACACTCTTTCTGTTCTACGCAATCCACACGGCTGTCCTTCCGCCCTGCATTATCATTCTCATGGGGTTTCACTTCTGGCGGGTGCGAAAAGCCGGCGGGCTTGTCATTCCTCGAAGGCCTGCGGAGAACATTACGCGCCGCACCGAGACAGCCCCCACAATTCCGGACTTGATCCTGCGCGAGATTGTGGTAGCGCTGGTCCTCATTGCCTCTATTCTCGTTATTGCTCTCCTCTTTGATTCACCACTTGGTGCCAAGGCCAACCCGGGACTGAGCCCGAATCCTACAAAGGCTCCATGGTATTTTATGGGGTTTCAGGAAATCCTGATGCACTTCCATCCTTTGTTTGCCCTTGTGGTCATCCCTTCTCTGCTGGTGTTTGGTCTGGTTAGTATTCCCTATATTCGTTATCCCACGAATGCGGCAGGTGTGTGGTTTGTCTCTTTGAAGGGGCGGAAGATGGCGCTCGTTGCCGTTGTTGTCGCTATTGTTGCGACGCCACTCGGCATTCTCTTAGACGAGTACATTGTGGATCTAACAGCATTGATGCCTGTTGTGCCGCCCGTTATCAGCAATGGACTGGTCCCACTCGTTATGATCATGGTCGGTGTCTGGGGATTCCACCGCATCATGAAAAGCAGGTACTCGGCCAATAGAAACGAGGCTGTTCAGATGATATTCGTTCTCTTTCTGACCATCTTCATCATCTTAACCCTAACGGGAATCTGGTTTCGAGGCTCGGGAATGACTCTATCTTGGCCGTTTGTTTAACTCGTGTGATGAAATGAAGAATAGACCGAAAAGAGAGACAACCGATCAAGGCGAAGTTACTCGCAGGAGCTTCTTGACCTGGCTATGGGTCGGGCTTGGGATCGTTGCTCTGATGGAGTTTACAAGCCTGGTCGTGGCATATCTCCGGGGAGGAAAACCCCGGCAAGAGAAGGGGACGGGTGAAGCAATTGTTGAAGCTGGTCCTGCAGAGAAGTTTGCCGTTAATTCTGTCACGGCCTTTGTAAGGGGCAGATTCTATCTCTGTCGTTTGGAAGACGGGGGGTTTCTGGCCGTGTCCCGAAAGTGCACGCATCTGGGCTGTACCGTGCCCTGGAAGGACAAGGAAAAGAAATTTGCCTGTCCATGCCATGGATCGGCCTTTGACATTCGGGGAGAGGTGATCAGCCCGCCGGCGCCCCGGGCGCTTGACATCTATCCTGTGGCCATTGAGAACAACATTGTGAAAGTCAATACCGGCAGACCTGTCAAAAGGTCAGAATTTAAGCAAGAACAGGTGGTCTATCCAACCTGATCGCTTTCTCGCGATGCGTACGATAGCTCAAACATATAACGGTTACTCTTTATGAGACGCTGGAAACTCACGGGGTTCATTGCAACTGTCATCATCGTTCTGACGATACCTCTCTACGTCCTGAAGGTTAAGGTCATTTGTCCCAGGGGAGAGAAGGTATCTGTGCAGCCAATAGCCGAATTCGTGGGGAGCAAGAAGTGTTTGGACTGTCACAAGAAGGAGTACGACAAATGGTTGGACTCCCACCACGACCATGCCATGGATGTGGCAAACGAAAAGACGGTTTTAGGAGATTTTGACAACGCCGTGTTTGAGATACACGATGTGGAGTCGCGGTTCTATCGTAAGGATGGACAGTACTTTGTTTTCACACAAGGGCCGGGCGGTGAGATGAGTGAATTCGAAGTCACGCACACGTTCGGCTGGTACCCTCTCCAGCAGTACCTTGTCCCATTTCCAGGGGGTCGGTGGCAGTGTCTTCCCATTGCCTGGGATGTGGAAAAAAAGAAATGGTATCATCTTTATCCCGATGACTCGCCTGATTTCAAAGACTGGCTTCACTGGACCAATGCCGGACAGAACTGGAACGGCATGTGTGCGGAATGTCATTCGACCAACCTGAAAAAGAATTACGATCCTGATTCCGACACGTATCAAACCACCTGGTCAGACATTGATGTGGGCTGCGAAGCCTGTCACGGCCCAGGTTCGCGGCATATGGAATGGGCAGAACTGCCGGACATGGCCAGGCCTCAGGTAGAAAACTACGAGCTGATGGTGAAAACATCTCAACTCGGCTCGAGGGCCCTGGTGGAGTTGTGCGCACCATGTCATTCCCGGCGCGCAGCGCTTGGGGACTACACTCACGCGGAACCCGATCTTCTGGACAGCTTGCTCCCGACGCTTCTCGCCCAAGGCCTCTATTTTTCAGATGGGCAGATTTTAGAAGAGGTTTACGTCTACGGGTCGTTCACACAGAGCAAGATGTACCATCGGGATGTGCGATGCAGTGACTGCCACGATGTGCACACCGCCAAACTGCTGAAGGAAGGAAACGATCTGTGTCTCCAGTGCCATCGGGCCGGTGAGTACGACACCAAAGCACATCACTTCCACAAGAAAAAGGGAGAAAAGGGCGAGCCAATCAAGTCTGCTAACGGGAAAGTACTCTTTGAGGTCGGCACAGGTGCCGAGTGTGTTGGGTGCCACATGCCCGGCCGTAAGTACATGGTCATCGATTACCGGCCGGACCACAGCATTCGGATTCCACGTCCCGACCTCAGCGTGAAACTGGATACGCCGAATGGTTGTAGCCGCTGTCACATTGATAAAACCGACAAGTGGTCCGACGAGTACATAACAAAGTGGTATGGCCCGGGGCGAAGATCCCATTATGCGAGAACTATTGAGGATGGACGAAAGAGTCTGCCCAAGGACCGGGAAGCACTGATACGGCTGGCCGGGGACCCACTCTATCCGGTGATTGTCCGGGCCACGGCCCTGTCTCTCCTGACCGAATATCCCGGAGCCGACACAACCGATGCATTCCAGCTGGCCCTGATGGATGATGAGGCACTCATCCGTCGAACCGCCATCGAGAGGCTCAATCTCAGCGAGGAGAAGGATTTTGTCCGGATGATTGCTCCTCTGCTCTATGATCCTGTGAAGGCTGTTCGAATGGAAGCTGCCCAGCGTCTGGCCGGACAACCCTCAAACCTCCTGACCCCTGACGAACGAAAAGTGTTCGAGGTTGCCCTGAATGAATTCGAAACCTCTATGGAGTACTCTGCGGATTTCGCCTTTGGACGTTTCAATCTGGGGAATATCTATGCTGCCTTGAATCGGCCGGAAGAAGCCATCCGGAACTACCAGGCAGCTATCCGCATTGATGAGCTGTCCTACCCCCCCAAGGTGAACCTCGCCATGTTGTACTATCAGAGGAAAGAAAATGATAAGGCGGAAGTCCTGCTTCGCGAGGTTACGGAGGCCCACCCGGAGGTATATGATGCTGCCTATTCCTTAGGGCTCTTGCTGGGAGAGATGGAGCAATATGAGGAAGCCGCGGTATACTTGGAGAGGGCTGCCAAGGGGCTTCCGGAGCGAGACCGGATTCAGTACAATTTGGGGTTGATCCTGGATTACCTTAAACAGGATGCCAAAGCCGAAGCAGCACTACAGCGAGCGCTGGAGCTTGCGCCTGACAATCTGGATTATCTTTACGTGCTGGCTAATTACTACATGAAAAGAGGTCAGCTGGAAAAGGCAGAGGGCATCGCACGTCAGATGGTGGAAAAACATCCCTCCGAACCCATCGGACACGACTTTCTAAAAGCCCTGCGGAGATAGGAAAAACAACTGAAGGATTCAAGGGGTCGAGGGTCCAAGGGTTCAAGTGAAAAGCAAAAAAAGATATTCAAAGAGCCGCCTTCCGGCACCTCTCAATGAAATCCTCTCGAACCTTGGCGTCCTGGAGTCTTTCTTCATCCTCAACCGGGAGCAGGGGAAAGTGTTTCATGAATAGCCGTGCAAAAATGCCTACTCCTTCCTTAGCGGGTATCCCTTTTTCGTTGTAGACCTCTACTTGTTGCACTCCGCAGCTCGGAGAATTCCGCTTAAAGACAAAGCCGCAAAGGTCTTCTTTTTCGAGCTCAGCCACCCGCTTCCGCGCC